>DATCKT010000300.1:0-37932 GCA_036562195.1 Limnochordales bacterium | reverse complement strand
GGCATCAACACCGTGGAAGAGTTGATCCGCAAGACCGAGGCGGATATGCTCAAAGTGCGCAACTTGGGCAAGAAATCGCTGCAGGAAGTCAAGGAAAAGCTGGCGGCGCTGGGGCTGTCGCTCCGCCAGCCGGACGAGTGAGGGGAGGGAGCAGAGGCCATGAAGCTGCAGAAACTGGGCCGCACCAGCGGCCATCGCCGCGCCCTCCTGCGCCATCTGGCCACCGCCGTCATCGCCAAGGGGCGCATCACCACCACCGAGGCCAAGGCCAAGGCTGTCCGCCCGCTGGTGGAAAAGATGATCACCCTGGGCAAGCGGGGCGATTTGCACGCGCGCCGGCAGGCGGCCGCGTTCCTGATGGACAAGGCAACGGTCAAGCGGCTCTTCGACGAAGTGGCGCCCCGCTACGCCGAGCGGCAGGGCGGCTACACCCGCATCGTCAAGATTGGACCCCGCCAGGGGGATGCGGCGCCCATGTCCATCATCGAACTGGTGTGAGGCCGTATCGCCAGTCCGCTCATTGAATTGGAAAACGCCGGCTACACGTACCCCGGCACTGGGGTGCGGGCTGTAGCCGGCGTCAACGTCACCATCCATCGGGGCGAGTTCGTCGCCATCGTCGGGGCCAACGGATCGGGGAAGTCCACGTTGGCCCGTTTGTGTAACGGGCTGCTGTTGCCCACCGAGGGCCGGGTCATCGTCGCCGGGCGCGCGACGACCGACCCCGGCGCCCTGTGGGACATCCGCCGCCGGGTGGGCTTCGTGGGCCAAAACCCCGACAACCAGCTGGTGGCCGGCACCGTGGAGGAGGACGTGGCTTTTGGGCCGGAGAACCTGGGACTGCCGCCCACGGAAATCGGACGGAGGGTAAACTGGGCCCTGGCCGCGGTGGGGCTGGAGCACGTGCGGGAGCGGCCACCCCATCGCCTGTCGGGCGGCCAGAAGCAGCTGGTGGCCATCGCCGGCGTGCTGGCCATGGAGCCCGAGTGCATCGTCCTGGACGAAGCCACCGCCATGCTGGATCCGGACGCCCGGGCGGAAGTTTTGGGCGTCGTAGCCCGGCTGTGTGCGGCGGAAGGGGTGGCGGTGGTGCTCATTACCCATCACATGGACGAGCTGGGCGCCTGTGAGCGGGTGGTGGCCCTGGAAAGCGGGCGAGTTGCCTTCGACGGGCCGCCGGAGCGGCTGTTCGCGGCCGCGGGACTCGCGGAGCGGCTGGGCCTCGTGGAGCCGCCGCTGGTGCGCCTCGCCCGGGGCTTGCGGGCCGCCGGTCTGGACGTGCCGCTGTGGTGCCGGCGCGTCGAGGACTTGGTGGCGCACCTATGCCCATCGTCGTAAAGGACCTGCACTACACCTACAACGCGGGCACGCCGCTGGCGGTTCCGGCGCTCCGGGGCGTCAGCCTCACCATCGCGGACGGGGAGTTCGTGGCCCTGGTCGGGCCCGTGGGGGCAGGCAAGTCCACCCTGTTGCAGCATCTGAACGGCTTGCTGATCCCGCCTCCGGGGACCGTGTGGGTGGACGGGCAGGATCTGGGCGCGCGCGGCGTGGACTGGCGAGCGGTGCGCCAGCGGGTGGGGCTAGTGTTCCAGTACCCCGAGCAGCAGTTGTTTGCGGAGACGGTTTACGCCGATGTGGCCTTTGGTCCCCGCAACTTGGGCCTGGATGAGGCGATGGTGGTCCAGCGGGTGCAGGAGGCGATGGCCGCGCTGGGTCTGGACTACGAGCGCCTCAAGGATCGCTCGCCCTTTACCCTCAGCGGGGGCCAGCAGCGGCGGGTGGCCCTGGCCGGCGTGCTGGCCATGGGGCCCCGCTACCTCGTCCTCGATGAGCCGACGGCCGGCCTGGACCCGATCGGACGGCGGGATCTCCTGGAGCTCTTGGCACGCTTGCACCGGGAGCAGGGCGTGGCGGTGGTCCTGGTCACCCACGACCTGGAAGAGGCGGCGCGGCTGGCGGAGAAGGTGATCGTCCTGGCAGGCGGCCGGGTGGCGCTGGCGGGTCCTCCGGCGGAGGTGCTGGGCGCCTCCCGCAGGGCGGACCTCCAGGCGCTGGGACTGGACGTGCCCGTGGCGGCCCAACTGGTGGACGAGCTGCGGCAGAGGGGTTGGGACTTGCCGGGCCATGTGGTGCGGGACGAGGACGTGGTCGCGGCCATCGCGCGGGCGGCCGCGCAGCGGGCCGCGCACGGCTTTCGCCCGTGGCAGCCGGGGCCGGACCAGCAGCGCCCCTCCCATGATCCCGGCCACAGGGCGGGACGGCGGGAGCGCGGGCAGCGGTGCTGAGGGACATTACACTGGGCCAGTTTGTGCCGGGCCGCTCGCCGCTGCACCGGGTGGACGCCCGGGTAAAGTTGCTCGTGGGGCTGGCCCTGGCCGTGGTGGTGTTCGTTGTGGACGCCTGGGCCGGCTACGGGGCCCTCGCGGCCTACGTGCTCATCGCGGCGCTGCTCTCCGGCCTGCCGCTGGGCTACGTGGTCCGGGGCTTGCGCCCCGTGTTGTGGCTGGTGGCCCTGACGGTCGTCTTGCACGTGCTGTTCACGCCGGGCACGCCGCTGGTCGCCTTGGGGCCCGTCCGGATCAGCGTGGAGGGGGTCGACACGGCCGGCCGGCTGGCCGCGCGGCTCTTGGTGCTGGCGGCTGGGGCGTCCCTGGTCACGCTGACGACCTCGCCCATCGCCCTGACCGAAGCCTTGGAGTGGCTGTTGAGACCCGGGCAACGGCTGGGCCTGCCGGCCCAGGAGCTCGCCATGATGACGACCGTGGCCCTGCGCTTCGTGCCCACGCTGCTGGAGGAGTTGGACCGCATCATGAAGGCCCAACGCGCGCGCGGCGCCGACTTTGAAACCGGTGGAGCCCTGCGCCGGGTCCAGGCCCTGGTGCCGGTGCTGGTGCCGCTGTTTGTGGGCGCCTTCCGGCGGGCGGATGAGTTGGCGACCGCCATGGAAGCCCGCTGCTGGCGGGGGGCGGCGGGGCGGATCCGGTGGCGGACCGCCCGTTGGGAGAGGCGGGACTGGCTGGCCCTCGGGGGTACGTTACTGTTCTTCACCGTCCTGGGGTGGCGGTTCGGGTGAGCGGAGAGCGGCACATCCGCTGCGTGGTGGCCTACGACGGCACGGGCTTATTGGGCTTTCAACGCCAGAAGCGGGGTCCCACCGTCCAAGGCCTGCTCGAGGCGGCCATCGCTTCCTTGACGGGCGAACAGGTACGGGTGTTGGGGGCGGGGCGCACGGACGCTGGCGTCCATGCCTTGGGCCAGGTCATCAGTTTCCGGACCCGCAGCCGGATTCCTGTGGATCGTTGGCCCTACGCCCTCAACAGCCGGCTGCCGGAGCAGGTGGTGGTGCAGGCCGCCGACGAGGTGCCCCTGGGGTTCCACCCGCGCCGGGACGCCACCGCGAAGGTGTACCAGTACACCGTCTGGAACGCGCCGTTGCCGTCGCCGTTTTGGGCCCGCTACGCGCTGCACGTGCCGCCGCCGCTGGACGTGGCGGCCATGGCGCGGGCGGCGGCGCTGCTGGTGGGCCGGCACGATTTTGCCGCCTTCCGGGCCGCCGGCAGCACACCGGTGCGGTCGACGACCCGGCATCTCATGGAGTTGAGCGTTACCCGCTGCCCCGAGCGGCCAGAGGTGGTCCGCATCGTGGCCCGGGCCGACGGGTTTCTGTACCACATGGTGCGCAACATCGCGGGCACCCTCATCGTGGTTGGCCAAGGGCGGCGTCCCCCCGAGTGGGTGGGCGAGGTCTTGGCCGGCCGGCAGCGGGAGGCGGCGGGGCCCACCGCGCCGGCCCATGGGCTGTGCCTGGTGCGCGTGGAATACGGTTGACACTGGGATGAGCGTGTATTAATATCGAGTTTGGCCGCGGCGCTTTCCAGGAAGAAGAAGGGCCGCGGCCGGGAAGGAGCTCGAGCCCGATGAATCGCACGTACATGGCCAAGCCGGGCAGCGTGGAGCGCAAGTGGTACGTCATCGACGCCAAGGGCAAGACCCTGGGGCGTCTGGCAAGCCAGGTGGCCACGGTGCTGCGGGGCAAGCACAAGCCTCAGTTCACGCCCCACGTGGACACGGGCGACTTCGTGATCGTCGTCAACGCGGATCAGGTGCGCTTGACGGGCAAGAAGTGGAGCGACAAGCTGTACTACTTCCAGCGGTCGCACCGTCCCGGGGGCCTGCGCACATATACGGCCAGGGAACTGCTCCAGCGGGACCCGACCGGCCTGGTGAAGCACGCCGTGTGGGGGATGTTGCCCCACAACCGGCTCGGGCGGCAGCTGTTTAAGAAGCTCAAGGTGTATGCGGGGCCCGATCATCCTCATGCGGCCCAGAAGCCTGAGCCGTTCCCTCTATCCGTAGGTTGAAACCTCTCGCCGCCTTGGGCGGTGGTCGCACGCTGGCGCGCGGGTTGAGCGTTCTGCGCGCGTGGAAAGGAGGTAGCCAGGTTGTCCCGACCGGCACCCAGCACGGATTTCGCCGAGTACATGGCCACGGGCCGCCGCAAGACGTCGGTGGCGCGCGTCCGCCTTGTGCCGGGATCCGGCCGCATTGTGGTCAATGGCCGCGAACTGAAGGATTACTTCAGCCGGCCCATTCTGGAGACCGTGATCCGCGAGCCCTTCCGCGTCACCCAGACCGAAGGCCGGTTTGACGTGTTTGCCAATATCTGCGGCGGCGGCATCACCGGGCAGGCCGGCGCGCTGCGCCACGGCATCGCCCGCGCGTTGCTGCTGGTGGATGAGGAGTACCGCAGGCCGCTAAAGCAGGCGGGTTTGCTGACTCGCGATCCCCGTATGAAGGAACGCCGCAAGTACGGGCTGAAGAAGGCCCGCAAGGCGCCGCAGTTCTCCAAGCGGTGAACGCCGACTGGGCCCGTCGGGCGCTGGGGCCGGCGCCGATGGGCCCGTTGCATCGGCCCACGTGGGCCGATGCGGGCCGTTCCCGCTGTTCTTGTTCTGGGCAAGGCGAGGAGGACCGGCATGTCCAGTCAAGGAAAAAAGGCCCAACCTCGCAGCGGCAGGGCCCGAGCGCAGGCAGCCCAGCGCCGGTGGCTGTTGGGCGGCGCCGTGGCGGTTGTGTTGCTTCTGGCGGCTGTCTTCTTCCTCACCAACCGCACCCCGGAGGACGAAGGCTTTTACCGCTTTGTGACGCCCACCGACGTGGCCGACGCCATCCGGACCGGCGACTCCGTGGTCGTGTACTTCCACTCGCCGACCTGACCGTTCTGCCGTCGTACCTCTCCGGTCCTGGAGAGGCTGAGCAACGAGATGCAAGTGCCCATTCTGGTCGTGGACGTCAACCGGCACCAATCGGCGTGGCGACAGTACGGTATCCAGGCCACCCCGACCGTGATTCGCTTTGAAGGCGGGCGGGAGCAGGTGCGCATCGTGGGCGAGCAATTGGAAAGCACGTGGCGCCGGCTCCTGGAGGACCAGAAAGCTCGGATGCGGGGCGCCGCCTGACTCAACCAAGCATCGCTCAGTCTGGGCCGGTGCAAGCCCGGCGCGCGAGCCGCGCCGGGCTTTTTTGCTGGCAGGAAACTGCTCCGCGGTCCGGCAAATGATGCCAGGAACGCGGGGAGACGGAGCGAAGCAAGGGGGACGGGTGGTGGAGCGGACCCGAGTCACGCTGGGGAGCATCCGCCCACGCCGGGCGTCATCGAATCGGTCCTGCTGACGCTGCGCAACCGCCCGTACGTCCACTACGCCGCGTGCCAAGTGCGGGCGTGGATCGGTTTCAACGCCGGGATCATCGGGGTGCCGTATGCCGTCACGGTCCTGATGGGCGGCACCGAGGCCGACACGTCCATAACCCTGGCTGTCGCCTTCGCGGTGGCGGTGGCGTGCTTTCCGCTCCCGGGCCGGGTGTCCAACCGGCGCGGGCTGAGATGGACCATGCAGATGGCCCTGCTGGCGCTGGCCGTTGCGCTCCCCCTTTCGGGCGTGATCGGGCGCCTGCCGCTACCCTTAAGTCCCTTCGCCCAGGGGCTCGTGGTGTACGCCATCGCTCACCAAGACCGCCATGGGTTTATCGTCCTTCGGGGCCACGTGGCTGCTGAACACCGGAAGCTTCAGTGTGGACCGTCCGTGGGGGCTGGTGGCGCCAGGCCCGCTGGCCGGACTCTGCGTCCTCTTAGGCATGGCGGCCCTGGCGGGGTATGAGGAGGGACTGGTGCGCAGGCCGGGCGCCGCCGCGCCGGCCACCGGCCGGCCTCACACGATGCCGCCGGCGTCCTCGAGGATGTGAACGGCGCGATTGACCTGATCCTCCGTGGTGACCACGGTGACGATCCAAGCCGGTGCGGGTGCGCCCGGATCCGCGTCCAGCTCGTGGGCCAGGCCTGATGTGTCTGGATCCGCCGCCAGCAAGGGACCCGCGTCGCCGCCGCCCGTGTCCACGCCGAGCGTGAGGTCTGCGAGGCTTTCGATCCGCCCGGTCAGAGGGTTGTGCAGCCGGTGCGCCCCCGCTTCGTCCGTGCCCAGGCGGTCCACCTGTACCGTCTCAAACCCGGCGCGACGCAGCTCGGCTTTGGCCCGTTCGGCTTGATCGTGGCGGGTGAAGTAGGCGAGGATGCTGCGCCCGACCAGTTCCACCGTTCCCGCTCCCTCCCGACACCCATGCCCGCCGGCCGGCGGCGGTGTTATTTATGTGCACCCGCGGGCCGCTCCATACCCGGCCGGCACCGGCGCGTGGCCCCCTTGGACGCGCCGCGGGGCCCAGCCGCCGCTGTGCCCATCAGCCGTCGGTCCGTGAGACGCGATCCCCCTCGCACGTGAAGACGGTGCGGCGGCCGTCCATCACGGTTTCCAGGTGCACCGGCCGTCCCCACAGGCGAAAGACGTACGGCAGCGTCCGCTGGGTGTAGAGCCGGTCCAGCTCCACGCCTTCGTAGCGATGCAACAGGTACAGCTGACCCGTTCCCCGCCAGTCGTCATCGGCGACGGTGATCACGGGAATGCCGGCGTTGGTCAGCTGCTGCACCAGTTCATCCCGCACCTGGCGCCAGTCCTTGGCCGTCACCACCCATTCATCGCCCTCGCGCCGGTACACGTACAGGTCCAGTTCCTCCACCAGCTCGCGGGTTAAGTGGTTGCGCACCAAGGACACGTCGGTCTCGGTCTCCCGCACTTCGAACAGGTAGTCCTCCCCCCGGCGCCGGGCGATGTCCCGCAGGATCCCGTGGCCCACGTGGTACGGGTTGATGTGAAACGGCGACGGCGCCAGCACGGCCGCGTGCAGGCGCGCGAACTCCAGCGCCTCGCTTGCGGAGAGATCCAGCTCCCGCATGATGCGGGCGTGCCAGTAGGTGGCCCATCCCTCGTTGAGGATCTTGGTCTCGAGCTGAGGCCAGAAGTACAGCATCTCCGTCCGGACCATGGCCAGGATGTCCCGCTCCCAATCGGATAAGGCCCGGGAGTGCTCGATGAGGAAGAGCAGCAGGTCCCGTTCGCTCCGGTTCCCGGCGCCGGTCGCCGTCCCAGGCGGGTCCTCGGCAGCGCTCGGCCGCTCGTCTGCCCGGTCGTCCAGCGCCCACAGATCATCGTACGGCGTGGCCCGGCGGGCGGGCCGCGGTGCGGCCGGCGGGTCGTCCGCCGGCGGGGGGTGCCGGCGGACGGGCGCATAAGGGTCCACCTGCTCCTGCAAGGCCAGGGCCGCGTCCAGCACCCCTTCCACGGCGTCCCGGCCGTAGCGCATCTCGTAGCGCCGGATGCGGTCCGCATGGGCCGCCATCGTGTCCACCATGCGCCGCGACGTGCCGGCGAAGCGGTAATTGTGGCGGAAGAAGTCCGAATGGGCCAGGACGTGGGCCACGATGACCTTGTTTTGCAGCAAGGTGTTCCCGTCCAGGAGGAACGCATGACAGGGGTCCGAGTTGATGACCAGCTCGTAGATGCGGCTCAGGTTGAAGTCGTACTGGGTCTTCATCCTGTGAAAGGCCTTGCCGAAGCTCCAGTGGGAAAAGCGGGCCGGCATGCCGTAAGCTCCGAAGGTGTAAAGGACGTCGGGCGGACAGATTTCGTAGCGCATCGGGAAACCATCGAGGCCCATGCGGCGCGCCTTGGCGTGGATCAGCTCGATAGCCTCCGACAACTGCACCAGTTCCCGGTCATTCATCGGGCGGATCCCTCCTGCCGGCGCCGGACGGCGTCGATCCGCCGTGGAAGAAGGCCCGCAGCGCCGGATAGACATCCTGCTTGTCGCGGATGGTCACACAGGTAAGGCGCGGGTGGTCAAGCCGGCGCAACACGTGCATCAGGGTCGTCTCGGACCGGCCCGCGCGCGGGGCGATCTCCCCGTAGCCTACGGCCGCCGCGCCCTCGAGCAACGCCTGCATCAACTCCAGGCAGCGCTCGTTGTCGGCCGGCCAGTTATCCCCGTCCGAAAAATGGAACGGGTACACGTTGTACTGGGAGGGCGGGTAGTCGGCGTCGATGATGGCCAGCGCCAGTTCGTACACGGACGAACAGCGGGTTCCCCCGCTTTCGCCCTTGGTGAAAAATTCCTGCTCGGTCACTTCCCGGGCGCGGGTGTCGTGGGCGAGAAAGCGGATCTGAACCTGCCGGTACCGGGTGCGCAGGAACCGCACCATCCAAAAGAAGAAGCTGCGGGCCACGTACTTCTCGAAGGTCCCCATGGACCCCGAGGTGTCCATCATGGCCAGCACCACCGCATTGGCCTCCCGCTCCCGATCCTCCTCCCACGTCTTGAAACGCAGATCTTCGCGGGCGATGCCGATCTGGTCGGCCCCGGCCAATTGGGCACGCCGGATGGCGGCCAAGAGCGTCCGGCGCCGGTCCAGGTTGCCCATCACCCCGTACCGCCGCACGTCGCGGAAGGCGTACGCGTCGTGCTCCAGCTCGGGCCGGGACTTTTGCTCCAGGTGGGGAAGGCCCAAGTCGGCAAAGATGAGCTCCGCCAGCTCATCGACGGTGATCTCGGCTTCGTAGTAGTCCATACCGGGCTGATCGCCGGCCCGCCGGTCTCCACCCGAACCGGCGCCGGGACGGGCGCTGCCCAGGCGATCGCCGACGCGGCTTGTGCCGTCGCTCTGGCCCACGTGGTTGCGTCCGACCACGTCGTAGCGAAACCGGTACTCCGCGAGGCTGCGCACAGGCACCTTGAGGACGGTTTTGCCGTCGGCCAAGATGATGCTCTCCTCGGCCACCAGGTCCATCAGGTTTTGGCGGATGGCTTCCCGCACCTTCTCCCGGTGGCGCTGCTGGTCCATCTGGCCCTGGCGGTGGAGGGACCAGTCTTCCCGGGAAACGACGAACGTGCCGTTGCCCATGGTCCAGCCAGCCTCCTTTTCGGTCGCACCCCACCGGCCCCCGGCGGCTTGCCCCCGGCCCCCACTCTCCTGGCCCGCGCCGCGTCGCGGCCCGCGGCCCCTCACCGGTTGAGCAGGCTCCCGGCATAGCGCAGCAGCTCGTTGGCGCAGATTTCGCAGTAGCCGTGCCCGGCCACGAGCCGCGCGATGACCTCGTTCAGCCGCCGCAACTGGTCGGGATCGGGGTTGGTGGCGGACGTGGTGACCCGGATGACGTCCCGCATGTCCGCGAACAGCTTGCGCTCGATGGCTTCCCGGAGCCGCTCGTGGGAGTGGTAGTCAAACCGCTTGCCCCGCCGGGCGTACGTTGAGATGCGGATCAGGATCTCTTCTCGGAAGGCTTTCTTGGCGTTTTCCGACACGCCGATCTGCTCTTCGATGGAGCGCATCAGCTTCTCGTCGGGTTCCACTTCCTCGCCGGTGACAGGGTCCTTGACCTTGTGCCAGTTGCAGTAGGCTTCCACGTGGTCCAGGTAGTTGTCGAACAAGGCCCGGGCCGATTCTTCGAAGGAGTACACGAAGGCCTTCTGCACCTCGGTCTTGGCGATCTCGTCGTACTCCTTGCGGGCCAGGGCGATGAAGTTGAGCACGCGCTCTTTCTCCTCTTCGGTGATGGAGGGGTGCTGGTCCAAGCCGTTGCGCAGCGCCCGCAGGACGTCCAGGGGGCCGATGCAGTTGCTTTGGCGGGTGACCAGGGCGCTGGAGATGCGGTTGATGACGTAGCGAGGGTCGAGGCCCTGCATGCCCTCTGCAGGAAACTCCCGCCGCAGCTCCTCCACGTCCTTGGGCTGGAAACCGTCCACGTCCTGGCCGTCATACAGCTTCATCTTCTTCACCAGGTCCATGCCGTGTTTCTTGGACTCCTGCAGCCGGGAGAGGACGCTGACCATGGCCGCCACCCGCAGGGCATGGGGCGCCATGTGCACATCCCGCAGCTCGCTCTGGCGGATGAGCTTCTCGTAGATCCGCACCTCGTCGCTGACCCGCAAGGCATAGGGGATGGGGATGACGATCATGCGGGAATGGAGGGCTTCGTTCTTCTTGTTGGCGATGAAGTGCCGGTACTCTTCTTCGTTGGTGTGGGCAATGATGACCTCGTCCGCGGAGATGAGGGCGAAGCGGCCGGCCTTGAAGTTGCCCTCCTGGGACAGGCTGAGCAGGTGCCAGAGGAACTTCTCGTCCATCTTGAGCATCTCTTGCATTTCCAGGATGCCCCGGTTGGCGATGTTGAGCTCCCCGTCAAACCGGTAGGCCCGGGGATCCGACTCGGCGCCGTACTGGGTAATGGCCGCGAAGTCGACGCTGCCCGTGAGCTCCGCGATGTCCTGGCTCTTGGGGTCCGAGGGCTGGAAGGTGCCGATGCCGATGCGCTTCTCCTCTGACAGGGCAATGCGCCGCACGGGCACGTCTTCCAGCCGGCCGCCGTACTGCTCCTCGAGCGTGACCCGGCAGGCGGGGCAGAGACTGCCTTCGATGGCGACGCCCAGTTCCCGTTCCACCTCGGGGCGCAGCTCCGGCGGCACCAGGTGCAGCGGCTCCTCGTGCATGGGACAGCCCTTGATCGCGTAGAGGGCCCCCGCAGGCGTGCGGGTGTAGGCCTCTAGGCCCCGCTTGAGCAAGGTCACGATGGTAGACTTGCCGCCGCTTACCGGGCCCATGAGCAGCAAGATGCGCTTGCGCACGTCTAAGCGCCGGGCGGCGGAGTGGAAGTACTCCTCCACCAGCCGCTCCAGCGCCTCCTCCAAGCCAAACAGGTCCTGGGCGAAGAACCGGTACCGCTTACGGCCGTTCACTTCCTCGACCCCGTGGGACAGGATCATCTGGTAGACGCGGGCGTGGGCGTGCTGGGCGATGCTGGGTTGCTGGCGCACCAGCTCGTAATACTGGGCGAAGGTGCCTTCCCAGGCCAACTCTTCTTCCTGGCGACGGTGCTCCCGCAGGCGCTGCAGGAAGTCCATGGCCATCCCTCCCAGAGGAAACCGATGAAGCGTGAAAACGGCGACTCCATGGGCAGCTGCCGCGGTGCGGGGCGCCGGCTGCCGGCAGCCGGGCGCCGGCCGGTGGGTGTGTTGGTGTCTTACATTGTATTAGCAGGGGGAGGCAAGGTTGCCCTCATGCGGGCTTGTCCGCGGTTGTCCCCGTCCGCGCCCGGGCCGGCGCCCCTTGACCGCCTGCGGCCACGGCGGCGGATTTCCGGCTGACCAGGGCGGTGAGGAGGGCTCAGATGGCGATGGCCAGGCCCGCGACTACGGGCTGGTCCGTGGCGGGGGAGCCAACCCGCAGCTGCCACTGCCAGCCGCTGGCGTGGGGTTCGCCCTGCAGGTACAACACCGGCGTGTAACGGTTCTCCGCGTCCGCCGTCAGCTGCAGCTCGGCGGTGAACGTCAGCGTCTCGGTCAAAAGTTCGTAGCTGATGGAGAGGGAGGGGTGGGCGACGATGGCCGTGGCCGACACGGCGCCGAGCGTCAATTGGGAGTAGGGGCTGGGCCGGAAGCGGTAACCGGCGCCGAATACGGGCTGCCAGCCGTGCTGGTCCAAGCGCACGCCCACCTTGCCCCCAAGCCACCCGTTGCCCGCCCTAAGCTCCGTACCGGTCGCCGCGACGAAAGCGCCTGGACCCGTACCCGGTGCCCGGGTGCGCGACCAGTGCACCTCGCGGATGAGATTCAGCTCCCGGTTGGGCTGCTGGCGCACCTCCACCCGCAAGTGGTAGCGACCGTCGCCGCCGGCCGCCAGGCGGGCGCGGTGGTACGGGTCCCAGGGCTGCACCGGAAACCCTGGACTGATGACGTCAAACTCGACGGTGCCCGTGATGTTGCCCAGCACGCCGTCGCCCCGCAGGGACAGCGCGGACAGGATCGGCCCGCCGCCGGTCCGCCGCAGGGTGAGGCGGCCTTGAAGCTCGTAGTAGCCAAAAAAGGAGACGGGCTGGAACCATTCTGCGCCGGCGTCCAGGGCGGCGGAGGCCACCGCGTCCTGCGGGTCACCGGCGACTTGCAGCTGCAGCCGCCAGCGCCAGTCGCCGACGCGGCGCTCCCAACCGGCACCCACCAGGTACCACGGGTGCGGATCCGGTTCGGTGTACCCAATCCCGACGATCCACTGGAGATCGGCGGGCTGCGCGCGAGCCGGGGCCGCCGGGAGAAGGGATACGACCGTGGCAGTCCCAAGCAGCGCCAGCAGAACGGAGCGGCCGCCGGCCCCGCCCTTGCGGGCCCGGGGTGCCGGGTTGGCCGGCCGACCGGCCCCCGCCGCCGGGCCGCGAGCGGCGCCTGAGGCGGCTTGCGCCCCCGCGCCCGGAGCGCGCCGTGCGTCAACCATCAGGCACAGGGCCGGGACGACAAACAGGGTCAGCAAAGTTGCCGTAAAGAGGCCGCCGATGACGGTGACGGCCAACGGCACCTGGAACTCGGTGCCCTCGCCGCGGCTCACCGCCATCGGAAGCATGCCCGCAATGGTGGTGATGGCCGTCATGAGCACCGGCCGCAGCCGGGAGCGGGCCGCCTCCACCACGGCCGTCCGGTTGGCGACGCCCTGGGCGCGCAGCTGCAGCACCCGATCCACCAGAACGATGCCGTTGTTGACCGCAATCCCGCCCAGCATGATGAGCCCAATCATAGAGGCGACACCCAGCTTTTGGCCGGCCAGCCACATGGCCCACACGGAGCCCAGGGCCGCCAGGGGCGCGGTGACCATGATGATGAGGGGATGGCGCCACGACTCAAATTGGGCCGCCATGACCGCGTACACCAGCACCAACGACCACAGAAGCACTCCGCCCAGGTCGTCCAGGGATTCGTCGATGAGCTGGCGGATGCCCGTGGTTTGGATCTGGTAGCCGGGGGGCAGGTCCACCGCCGCCACGGCGTCTTGGACGGCGGCCAAGGTGGCCGTCAAGTCTTGGCCGCTGGGCCGCACGCGCACTTCCAGGGCCCGCATGCCGTCGATGCGCCGGATGGCCTGGGGCGCGGTCCCCTCGACCACCTCCACCACGTTGCCCAAGCGCACGCGGGCCGCGTCGCCGCCCAAGAGCACCGGCGAGCTGATGGGATGGTTGAGCAGCTGATCGAGGTCCGCGGTTTCGCTGGGCTGCGGGCGCAATACCACCGGAATCGTCCGGCCATTCTCCCGCACTTGCGTCACCTGGATCCCCGACAGGGCGTAGCGCACCGCCAGGCTGACCTGGGCCGTGGTCAGGCCGCCGATGAGGGCGCGGGACTGGTTGACGGCCAAAAACAGCTCGGGCTGGGGCGTTGCGAGCGGAACGTGGACATCGGCTACGGCGGGGTTTTGCGCCAACCGGTCCCGCAGCCGGAACGCCAGATCCTGCAGGGTTTCCAGGTCCGGGCCGCTCAGTTGCAGCACGACGTCGTTGGAGAGCAGGTTGTTGCTGGAGCTCCATTGCTTGCTCACGGCCAGGCGGGCGACGGGGAGGTCCGACAGGGCTTGGCGGATCTCGGCCGCGACGGCCGGCACCTGCTCCGGGCTCGCGGGCGAACGCAGGAACGCGATGAGTTGGATGGTGTTGGCGCCGTAGTCGCCCAGGAGGGTGATGATGTCCTCTTGCCGCTGCTCGCCTACTTGCGCCGCGACCCGCTCCACCGCGGGCAGGGCCCGCAGGCGCTCCTCCGCCGCCCGGGCCACGGCGTCCGTTTCGGCCAGCGGCGTTCCCGGCGCGGTTTCCATGGTCACATAGAGCGCCCGCGCGTGGCCGGGGGGCAAGAACTCCGTGCCAAGGCGCGGCACGATGGCGAGGCTGGCGACGCCCAGCGCCGCGACCAGGGCCAGAAGCCACCCGCGCCGGTCCAGCGCCCGCTCTAGCAGCGGCACGTATGCCCGCACGATGCGGCCTTGTTCCCAGGTCACGTGGGGCAGCGGCGCATCGCCCCCAAGCAGGCCCGCCCCCAGGCTCGGCACGACGGTGAGGGCGATGAGCAGCGACGCCCCGAGGGCCAAGGACACCGTGATGCCCAGCTCTTTGAACAGCTGGCCGACGAAGGTGTCCATGAACGCGGCGGGAAGGAAGACGGCCACGGTGGTCAAGGTCGCGCCGATGATGGCCGCCGTCATCTCCCGGCTGCCCTCGATGCTGGCCCGGATGGCGTCTTCTCCCTCGCTGCGGCGCCGGAAGATGTTTTCCAGCACGATGATCGCGTTGTCCACCACCATGCCGGTGGCCAGCGCCAGGCCCCCCAGGGTCATCAAGTTTAAGTCGAACCGGCACGCGTACAAGGCCATCAAGGTCAGCAGGATGGAGAGCGGAATGGACAAGGCCACCACCAGGAGGCTGCGCCAGTGCCGCAGGAAGAGGAACAGCACCGCCACCACGATACCCGCGCCGATAAGCCCGTACACGATGAGGCTCTCCAGCGACCGCCGGATGGGGGCGGACTGGTCGACGATCACGGTTAGGCTGAGGTCGGGCAGTTCCCGTTCCAGTTCCGCCAGGGCGGCCAGCACGCCGTCGGCCACCGCCACGGTGTTCGCGCCGGACTGCTTAAACACTTGCAGCAGCACCGTCGGCCGGCCATCGATGCGGGCGTAGCCGGTAGGTTCCCGCACGCCGTCCACCACCTGGGCCACGTCCTTCACGCGGAGCAGGGGTGGCCACAGGGCCGCCAGGCCTTCCACGGGCAGCCGGCTCTCGCCGATGACCAAATCCCGGATCTCCTGTACGCTGGTGAAATGGTTGCCCACCCGGGCCTGCCAGCGCCGCCCGTCGTGCTCCAGCACCCCGGCGGGCACGGTGGCGTTTTGCAGGGACAACAGCTGCTGCAGGTGGGCGGGCGTGAGATCGTGCTCCCGCAGCTTGGCGCTGTCGTAGAGCACCTGGATCTCCCGCTCCACGCCGCCCAGGACCGCCACCTGCGCGACCCCGGGTACCCGTTCTAGACGCGGCCGGATCACCTGCAACGCCGCGTCGGTGACTTCCATCATTTCGCCGCGGCCCGACACGCCAATGAGCAGCGAGGGAAACTCGGTGGGATCCAGGCGCATGACCACGGGCGCCTGCGCGTCGGCGGGCAGGGTGAGGGTCAGGGCGGCCAGGCGAGCCCGCAGCTCGGCGATGGTTTCGTCCAGGGCCGTCCCCCAGCCGAACTCGGCGAACACCAGGGAAATGTTCTCCATGCTGATGGACTCAAGCCGGGTCAGGCCGGCCGCGGTGGACAAGACGCCTTCCACCTGGTGGGTCACTTCGGTTTCCACGGTTTGGGGGTCGGCGTTGGGATAGAGGGTTGCGACGGTGATGTAGGGGAGTTGCATGTCGGGGTACAGCTCAAGCCCGAGGCCGCTCCAGGACAAGCCGCCAAAGAGCAAAATGGCCACGATGAACATGCCGGTCGTGACCGGACGCCGGACAAACAGCTCTGACAGCCTCACACAGGTCGCTCCTTGCAGGCGCTGGGACAGCCGGTGGGCTTAACGGTGCCGGACGATGGCCGCGGGCATGGCGCGCAGGCGAGCCTCGTCGAGGCCGCCGTTGATCCGGACGTCGCGCAGAAACGCATGCAGCGCCAGCCGGCCGTCCGCGTCAAAGTACCGGAATTGGCTGACCATCCAGGTTTCTGGGTGGACCAGGAACTCGTACAGCTGGCGGGGGTCGGAGCGGGGGCGCGCCAGGACGACGTAGTAAGGCTGCCGGTCGTTGTAGGTGGCGTCGCCCATGGCGAGCTCGTAGGCGCTGGGGTCCGGCAGCGAGAGCCAGCGGTCCAGATTTTCCCCCAGGTTCTGCTGGGCGGCCAGCCGGTCCCACTGCTGGACGATGATTTCCTCCCGGATGGGGTTGTACTGGCGGGCCTCGTTTTGGGCCCGATCCACCAATAAAATGGAGCCCGCCAGCATGTCGGGTTCCAGCCACTCGAAACGGAACAGGTCGGGCAGCAGCGCGAGCAGCCTCCCCCGACCGGGCGTGACGCTGCCGTCGGTGGCGTTGTACTGCTCCACTTCCACGACGAGCTCGATGTCCCTGATGGTGCGCAAGACCGCTTCTACCTGGGCCCACAGCTCCTCCACGGAAACCGGCGGCAGGACCGGATCGGTGCCTGCCGCAGGTGCGTCGGGAGAAACGTTTTCCGCAAAAGCGTCGTCAGGCGCCTGCGCCCAGGCGGTCGGGCCGGTCGCCCAGAGGCCCGCGCACAAAGCCGCTACCGCCAACAAACGAAGGATTGAGCTCATCCACGAGGGCGACGCATGCATTCGCAGTCGGGTGCCTCCTCAGCGCACCGGCGCGTCCCACGCGCCGGCAAACACACGCCACATGTCGTTAGCAGTTCGTGCCAGGAAAGACGTTTCCTCCCCGGCAGCTGATGGGGCTTTGGCTCACGGGGCATATTTTCGGAGGTTGTGGGATTCTCTGGGACTGGGCGCCGCTGGACCGGTTTCCCTCAAGGATCCCCCGCCTGGACCCGCAGACCATCATAGGCCAGCCGCACCGGCGGGGGAAGCTTGCGGGTGGTCAGCTCGTAGTCCACGTCGTGGGACAGGTGCGTCAAGAAGGCCCGGCGCGGCTTGAGCTCGGCGATGACCTCCAGAGCTTCCGCAATGGACATGTGGGTGGGATGGGGACGAAACCGCAGCGCCCCCAGGACGAGCACGTCCAAGTCCCGCAGAAGCTCAAGGGATGCCGGCGGGATATGGCTAACATCCGTCACGTACGCGACGTCGCCGACGCGGTAGCCGGTGACGGGCATCTGCCCGTGCAGGACCGGGATCGGAGTGAAGGTCAGATCTCCCAGTTGAAACACGCCGTCGATGGGATGCAGTTCCACCTCGGGCTTGGAGCCGCCGGGCTGCGCGGGGCGAAAGGCATAGGAGAAAATGCAGCGGATGTTCTCCAAGGTGTCGGGCGCACCGTAGACGGGGATGGGCCGGCCCTGGAGATGATTGAACCGGCGCAGGTCGTCAAAGCCGAAAATGTGGTCGGCGTGGTTGTGGGTCAACAACACCGCGTCCACCCGGCGCAGCCCGTACCGGAGGGCCTGCTGCCGTAGCTCCGGCGCCGTGTCGATGAGGATATGAACATCCCGGTGCCGCAGCAGCACGGAGGATCGAAACCGCTGGTTGCGGGGATCGGGGGACGTGCAGACCGGGCAATCGCAACCGATGACCGGTACCCCCACCGACGTGCCCGTGCCCAAGAACAACAGCTCCACCGGCGATGCGCCCCTTTGTGGCAATTTTTTCCCTGGTCCATCCGTGGCAGGAAAACTCCCTGCCTTCCAGAATATATACCATCACCCTTTTGCCGGGGTGCCCAATCCTTCATGCTGCCCGAAACGGCCCGCATATGATGATGCCGATCCACACGCTGCCGGGTTGGGATCCATCGCTCACCGGGGTGATGGCCGTGACGCCCAAAATGGAGGCCATAGCTCGCTTCGCTCGGCTGCAGCTTAAGGATCCGATGAGCAAGGTGGTGCTCCAGGCGCTCCTGGACAATCCCGAGTTCGTGGAGCGCATCACCTTCGTTGCCAACCGCGACTTCCTCTCCAACACCATGACCGTGTCGGAGGTGGGCAGCGACGGCGTCGGATTCGAACTGGAACTGGGGGCCTGCCAGCGGGAAGAGGTCACCATCGTCAACGGCCATCTGGTGCGGCAAGTGCATAGGACGAGCACCGTCAGGCTGCACGATCCGTTGGAGGCCCTGGCGCGGTTGAGCCAGTTCCACAGCCGCCTATACGTCACCTTCTGCTTTGCCGGCGAGCCTCCTGCCTGGTATCAGGCGGTGGTGGAGCCCAACCCGGCGCTGCCGTTGCACGCGGAAACCAAGGAAAGCCTGGACCAGGTGCTGGACGAGATCGTCCGGGAACAGATCGACCTGGCGCTTTTGGCCATCCTGCTGCGGGACGAGATCGACCAAGCCCTGGCCCAGCGGGATCGCGACACCTTCCACGCCCGGGTGCCCTTGTACCGAGAGATCGTCAACCGCTGCCTCTGGGAGCTGTAACGCTTCGCGCCTCCTGCGCGTGCGTTCGGACCCTCGCGGCCTGTGCCCCGGGCCTGAGCAGGATTTTCGCCTTGCCCACCCGAAGTCAAACGAGGTAGACTTGTAACTGGTTGGTGGCCACCCGCTGGGCGGCGTGGCCGCCATCGCGTCCTGACGGAGGTGGCAGCGGGTTGCGGCCTGCACCCCGGATTCAGCCGCGCAAGTCCGTCTTGCGTGAGTACGTGGAAACCCTTGTGGGCGCGGCCATCCTGGCCGTGCTCATCATGACGTTCGTCGCCCGGGCCTTCACGGTGGACGGGCCTTCCATGCGGCCGACGCTGGAAGACGGGCAGCGCCTGCTGGTGGACCGCTTGACCTACCGGTTTCAAGACCCGCAGCGGGGTGACGTCATCGTTTTTCGGTATCCCGCGAACCCGCGACAGCACTTCATTAAGAGGATTATCGCCATCCCCGGCGATGAAGTCCTCATCTCCCGCGGCACCGTGTACGTGAACGGTGTCGCCTTGGAAGAGCCCTACATCGCCGGTCCCATGTTCGGTTCCTTTGGGCCGGTGGTGGTGCCGCCCGACAGCTATTTTGTTTTGGGCGACAACCGCAACAACAGCGAGGACAGCCGGGACCGGCGGGTCGGGTTTGTGCCCCGCGACCACATCATCGGCCGCGCCATTTGGCGTTACTGGCCCATCACGGAGATGTCCATCCTGCGCACCCCCGCCACCTTCCAGCTGGTGCCGGACCCCTCGCCCTGACGGCGAAGGCCAAAGGACACGCCTCCGGCCCGGCGAGCGGGTCCGCGCCGGGGCCGAGAGGCTGTCTACGTCCCGGCGCGCACTGGCCCATAAGCGGATTTCACTCGCCCTGCGGTTCCTCACTGCTAGGTACGCGGAGCTCCCAACCCGGTAGGATGAGATCCGGATTGGCAATGCGGTTGGCCGCCGCCAGGCGGGAGTACGCGCGCGGATCGCCCAGCAATCGCCCACTGATCGACCACAGTGTATCGCCTTCCCGCACCACGTAGCGCGGCTCTACAACGTCGGAATCCAGGGTCAATCCCGCCTCGGCCGGTGAGGCCCACGGCGCGGCGGGCTGCTGCGCCTCCGGCGGGCCCGGAGCGGGGGCAGACGTGGAAGCCGCGGTGGCCGGCCACACGGCGCTGGGCACTGTCGCGGCGCTGGGGGCTGCCGCACTGGGCGCGCCGGTCGCCGGCGCTGCTGTGGCCGGGGAAGCCGGCGGAGCCGCCGCACCCGCCCCCACACCGGCGGTGGACGCGGGTGCGCCGCCCGCCCCCGGTTGGCTCGCACCCGCGGGCACAGGTGGGCGGGCTGCTGCTCCCGTTTCCGCGGAGGTCGGCCCGGCGACGCCCGCCGTCCCCTCGCGGCGGTTCTGGCCCGCAACGCCCCCCGGTACCGCCGTCGTGGCTGTTGAGCCAGGGGTTGCCGCCGGGGCCGGGCTCGGGGACGTGCCGCGTCCGGAGGCTCCGGCCGGGCGCGCGGCCTGTTGCGCTTCCGCCAACAGTTGCTGCAGGAGGGCGTGGCGGTCCTGGAGCGCGTTCAACTCCGCGGCCAAGCGTCCGGCTTCCGTGGTCTGGTGGAGCATGGTGGCGCGCAGCCAGGGCAGGGATCCCGGCAGGCCCGGAACCCAGGCGAGGGCCGCCAGGATCAGGAGGGCCGCGATCCAAGCCCCGTGCCGGGAACGCCGGCGCCTTCCGGCCGCTGCTGGAAGCCTGGACCCGCCGGCAGCCGCCGCGGCCACGGCGGCCGCCGAGGGTGCCAGGGGATCGACCACAGGGGGCTCATCGCTTTCGTACACCCAAAATCCCGCCAAGGGCGCCAACTCTCCGTCCTGCCAGTGGAAGACGGCTTGACGCAGGTTGACGGGATCGATGATGTAGGTGACTTGCCACCATTCGGGGAAAAACCGTTGGGCCACGATTCGATCGTAGCCCGACGGGGAGGTGCCGGAGCCCGGATGGGTATGAAACCAGCCGACCACCGCGTGGGTGGCTCCTAGGCGCTCCCAGGCTGCCCGGAAACCGACCCAATCGTCATGGGTGAATCGAAACGGCCCTTGACCCGCCACCGCGTGCAGCGCGGGGAGAACGCCCTCGATGAGGATCACCGCCTCACGGGCGTTGCGCCGCGCCTGGCCCAGGAGCAGGCCGCCCACCTCCCGCGGGGGCGAGAAGGCGTTGGCCCACTCGTCGATGGTGTCCCAGGCCGTGCGCCGCAAGTAGACGCGGACGGGTACCGTCGGGCGACCGACCAGGCGCGCTCCGGCGGGCTCCCGGCCGGGAATCCCCGTGCCGCCTGGTTCGCGCCTGTGCCACAGCTGGCCGCGTTCCTCGGGCATGGCGAGCCCCCTTTCTTGGACCCGTAAGCTTTTCATGGAGTGGCTTCGCGCTCCACCGGTTCAAATCCTGCCGGCGAAGGCCGACAGGAAGCGGACAGGAAAAGATCCGCCCGATGTCGAAACACACATGACAGTTTGCCTCTGAACTGGGAGGCGAACCAGGAAAAGGCAAAAGGACGACCCGACACGGAGCTCACACCAACGAACCAGCGGGCCGCGCCTTCCGTTGGACGTCGGGCTTGGACACGCGATGGATGGGGGGCCGTTGACGTGCACAAGACGATCTGCCCGCATTGCCAACAGCCCAGTTACTCGTCGGCGACCGTAACCCAGGTTTGGGACTGCCCCTACTGCGGCAAGCCCTTTCTGGCGGAGGAAGGCGAGGAACTGGGTCGTTTTGTGGACGACGCCGGCCGGGAACGGGGCAAAACGGAAGGCGCTTGACGGGCGCCGATACGGCGCCAAAAGGGGGCCAGCGGTGTGCAGGTGACGGTGCGCACCTTCGCGGCTTTGGCTGAAGCCTTGGGCGTCAAGGCGGTAACCTTGGAACTGCCGCCGGGCGCGACGGTTCGCACCGCGTGGGACAGGCTGGTGCAGGCGCACCCCCAAGCGGAGCGCTTTCAAAGCAGGGTGTTGGTGGCTGTAAACCTCTGTTACGCCACCTGGCAGACGCCGCTCGGGAATGGGGACGAGGTTGCCTTTCTGCCGCCCGTGAGCGGCGGGCTGGAGGAACCACCCGCGGCACCGGCGGCCTTTGAGATCGTAGAGGGCCCGCTCTCCGCGGACGCGGTATTGGCCAAGGTCAACAACCCGCGCGCCGGTGCCGTTGTGCTGTTCGTCGGGGTGGTGCGGGAGTTCACCGGCGAGCGGCGCACGATCCATCTGGAGTATGAAGCATATCGAGAGATGGCGGTGCGGGAGATGGGCCGCATCGGCCAAGAGGTGGCCCAGCGATGGCCGGCGGCGCGCTTGGCCATCAGCCACCGGGTGGGGACGTTGGCCATTGGGGAGGCCAGCGTCGTTGTGGCCGCGGCGGCGCCGCACCGGGGCGACGCGTTTGCGGCGGCCCGCTACGCCATTGACCGCCTGAAAGAGATTGTCCCCATCTGGAAAAAGGAGCGCTGGGAAGACGGTGAGGAGTGGGTGGGCCCGCAGTCGGGGCCTTGAGGAAGGAAGGGTCCGGCAGTGACGGACGCCCTCACGGTTATCCGGGCGCAGGAAGACGAACGCCGCCGGGTGGCCAGGGAACTCCATGACGGTGCCGCCCAAACCCTGGCGAACCTTGTGTTGCGGGTGGAGATCTGCGAGCGCCTGATGGACAGCGATCCGGCCCGGGCCAAGGAGGAACTGGGCCGGCTAAAGGAGTTGTTGCGGGCCAGCTTGCGGGACATCCGCCAAGTCATCGCTGACCTGCGCCCGCTGGTGGTGGACGAAAAAGGTTTGGCCGAGGCGCTGCGGCACTACGTGGCCGATTTTCAGGAGCGCTCGGGCATGGTCGTGGAACTGCAGTGTTCAGAACGGTTGGGGCGCTTCGCGCCCCACGTGGAGTTGGCCGCCTACCGGCTGGTGCAGGAGTGCCTCAACAACGCCAGCAAGCACTCCGGCGCGCGGCGCGTCCAGGTGGTGGTGGAGCGCACCGACCGGGAGCTGAGGGCCGAGGTGCGCGACGACGGCCGCGGGTTTGATCCCCAGCTGGTAGAACGCTCAAGCAGCCGGTTTGGCCTGCAGGGCATGCGGGAACGGCTGCAACTCTTGGGCGGATGGCTGCAGTTGGATTCGGCGCCCGGGCGCGGGACGACGGTTCGTTTTGGGATTCCTGTGCAGGAAAATTTTGTGCCGGAAGGTAGCAGGAAGCCAGCCAAAGACGGAGAACCTAACCCGCAAGCCTAACCGTGTGGGGTTCTGGTGGTTCAATAAGCTGAATTGTCGGCATTGTTGGGTCAGATTCGCTTTGCCGCTGGGGGCTCGCGGGCGCGCGAAGGCACCTGGTGAGCCCTGCGGAGAGTAGGCGGATGAGGATTGAGGAAATGACAACGGTCGACGATGGTCAGGCTCGCGGGGGGAACGTGTGCAGGCTGAACGGCCTGTCTAGCTGCCCGAACGGCCTGGACAGGCGGTGGCTGTTGTGGCGGTGAGGGAGGATCCCGATGCCCTGTGGGAGCGGCGATCTGCAAGCGCGGGGTCTGTGGGCCTGGGAGCGCGGCCTATATCTCTTGGCGCTGGAGAGCTGGAACAGCTGGTTGGGGGAGGCGCGGCGCGCTGGCGACAAGGTCGCCGAGCTGCGCAGCCTGAACGCCCTCGGCTGCGTCCAGTTCGAACTCGGACGTGTCCGTCAAGCCCATGCCCTGTGGGAACAAGCCCATGCCGTGCTTGACACAGGCGCCGTCAGCGAGCCTTCGGACCACGTCAAGGTCATGAGCAACTTGGCGCTGGCGTGCTACCATATGGGGCGAATGGAGGATGCCCAGCGGTACTTGCGGGTCGCCCAGCGTTACGCCGCGGACGTGGAGCCGCAGCTGTGGGCGCACGTAGAGCATATCGCCTGCAATATCTGGTTGGCGCTGGAGCAGTGGTTGGAAGCCGAGGCGGCCGCTCACCGGGCCCTCTCGCTTTTGGACAAGACGGCGCACGCGGCGCGGATCGCACAGCTTACGTCCAATGTCGGCCTGACCTATCTTGAACGGGGAGATTTCAGTTCTGCCCGCCACCATTTGGAATCCGCGCGGGAACTGTTAGAAAAACTTGAAATGGACGAAGAGCTCGGGTACACGTATTGTGAACTCGGGCGCTTACATTACCTGATGGGCGACCTCAACCAAGCGGCCTACTACGGCAGCGAAGCGCTGCGGGTGCTGTGGTCCAACGTCGTGACCATGCACAAGTCCGAGGTGGCCCGGGTCAGTGAGCTGTTCGGGTCCATCGCCTTGGCCACCGGTGACCGCCACACGGCGCTGATGGATCTGCAACGGGCGAGCACCTACTTTGCCCAATCGTCCCTGTGGCACGAGTGGTCCCGCGTCAACCGGCAGCTGGATGAGTTGGTGCGGCAGCGGGGCAATGGCCAAGGGTGGGTGAACGCCGCCGCGGCCACGATTCACCCG
Organism: Limnochordales bacterium; assembly: GCA_036562195.1. Taxonomy (GTDB): domain Bacteria; phylum Bacillota; class Limnochordia; order Limnochordales; family ZCTH02-B6; genus ZCTH02-B6. Next base: position 14,207 of record DATCKT010000300.1, on the reverse strand, counting down.
GAGTCCAAGGAACGGTTGCGGTACTTTACGACCCTGTTGGACCTGTTGGATTCTATCGAAAGCCTGTACCCGGACATGCGCCAGAAGGCGGAGCTTACCGGCCGCTACGCCCTGCGGCTCGGCGATTTGCACGGACTGACGCCCGCGGAGCGGGAGGCCCTGCAGCACGCGGCCAAGCTTCATGACATCGGCATGACGTCGCTAGATCCTGAGCTTGTGCAGCGCAGTGAGCGGTTGACGCCCGTGGCGAGGGATCGCATGCAGGCCCATCCATTGTTTGGTGAAAAAATCTTGGGCCTGTTCCCGGTGCCTGTCCTCTGCCGCGAGGCGGTGAAGCACCACCACGAGCGCTACGACGGGCTCGGCTTTCCGGACGGGCTGGCCGGCGAAGACATTCCGTTGTTGTCCCGCATCATTGCCGTTGCCGCTACCTATGTGAGCTATGGGCTTGAGCACGGCCACACGGTGGCCATGGAGGAGCTCGCCGCCCGCCGCGGCCGGCACCTGGACCCGCGACTGGTCGACGCCTTCATGCGGATGCACGATCCGGCCCAAGAGTCGGTGGTGGCTGGCGGCCCGTTGCGTTCCTGACGCTCGGGGGGTCGTGGTGGAAACACCACTTTATATAAGGGGAGGAATGGAGCATGCGTCGTTGGTTGTGGGTGCTGATCGTCGCCCTGTTGCTGTCCACGGTGGCGTCGGCAGCGCTGGTCGGGGCGTCCCCCGCGTCCGCCAGCGATTTGGCGGACGGCTCGGGGTCGCCCGTGGCGGTGTCGGACTCCGGCAAGGACGGTGGAGTTGGCTACGTCACCTCCAACAACGGACCATCGCCCGTACACCCTCTGCCCGGAGGCCGCTAATCGCAGCAATCGCTGAAGCGCCGGCCCGTGCCTTGGTAGGCGCGGGCCTCTTTTTTTGCACCGGACGCGGTGTCGCCCGCAGGGGGCACACTACTCCAGAAGGCGAGCGGTCTGGAAGGAGAGGGTGCCCGTGAAGATCCGCGTCCTGGGCGCGGGCTACGCCGGGGTGCGGGCGGCGTTGGACCTGGACTGGCGTTTCCGCCGCCGAGACGTGCGCATCAGCCTCATCAATCGGGACGACCATCACCAGCTCATCACCGAGCTGCACCGGCCGGCGGCGGGCACGAGCCGCCTATGGGCGTTAGCCATCCCCTTGCGGGACATCTTCGCCGGCACCCGCGTCGAAATCGTGCGCGGCACCGTCACCGACATCCGCCTCGATGGAAGCCAAGTGGTGCTGGACGGTCACCGGGTGCTGCAGTTCGACCGGCTGGTGGTGGCGCTGGGCAGCGAACCGGAATACTTCTCCATCCCCGGACTGCCCGAGCACAGCCTGACGTTGAGCAGCCTCAACAGCGCGGAGGTGATCCGGCAGCACATCGAAGCCATGTTTGCCCATGCGGCGAAGCTGCCCACCGCCGCCGAGCGGCGTCCCTTCCTCACCGTGGTGGTCGCCGGCGGCGGTTTCACCGGGGTGGAGTTCGCCGGCGAACTGGCGGACCACCTGCCGGTATTGGCCCGGCGCCACCGGGTGCCCCGGGATGAAGTGCGCATCATCACGGTGGAGGCGGCGCCCGACATCCTGCCGGGGTTCGACGAACCGCTGATCGATGCCGCGGTGGATATGCTGCTGCGCAAAGGCGTACACCTCATGCTGGGAGTGCCCATCAGCGCCGTGGAACGCGGCGCCGTCGTGCTGCAGGACGGCACCCGCATTGCCGCCCGCACCGTTGTGTGGAGCGGCGGGGTGAGGGCCAACCGGCTGGTGGAGCGGTGTTTCACCACCCGCACCCGGGGGCGGGCGGTCGTCAACGAGTACCTGCAATCGGTGGACGACTCCCGGGTTTACGTGGTCGGCGACGCGGCCTTGGCCATAAATCCGACAACGGGGCAACCGGTGCCGCCCACCGCACAGCACGCGGTGCAGCAAGGCCGCCTGGCGGCCCGCAACCTCTGGGCCCAAGCCGTTGGCCGTCCGCTGCGGCCCTATCGACCCACCACCGTAGGCGTTGTGGCCACCGTGGGCCACGGCGTCGGCCTGGCCCGCATCGGTCCCTTCAAGATGGCGGGGCGGTTCCCGGCGGTCCTGAAAGACATCAACACGTGGCGCTACATTCACTCCTTAGGCGGCCCCCGGCTGGTGCTGAAAGTGCTCTTGCGCCAGCTGCCGCTGGGGCTGGCCCGGGCGTGAGCCGCCTTGGCCCCTGCCGGCCCGCGATGGTAGAGTAAAGGTAACCACACAAGCGTTTGGCCAGAGGAGGGCTGCAGGATGGGAGCCGTCACGCCGGAACCGGATGCGGCGCTGATTGTGGTGGACGTGCAAAACGATTTTTGCCCCGGCGGGGCGCTGGCCGTGGCGGAGGGGGACGCCGTGGTCCCGGTGCTGAACGAGTGGATCCGGCGGTTCGCGGCTGCGGGGCGGCCCATCGTGTACACGCAGGACTGGCACCCGTCCGACCACTGCTCATTCAAGGATAGGGGCGGCATCTGGCCCGTGCACTGCGTGCAAGGTTCCACCGGGGCCGATTTCCACAAAGACCTGGAGGTCCGCGGCGTCATCTTCCGCAAGGCGTACACCAGCCACGCTGAAGGGTACAGCGGCTTCGACGGGCGCTTGGCCGCGGACGGCGGGCTGAACGAGGCCGTGGACTTGGCCGGGTGGCTCAGGGAGCAGGGTGTCCGCAAAGTGTACGTCGGGGGCCTGGCGACCGATTACTGCGTGCGGGCGACGGTCCTCGACGCGCTGCGCCACGGCTTCGCGGCCGCCTTGATCCGCAGCGGCTCGCGGGCGGTGAACGCGGCGCCCGGAGATGAAGCGAAAGCCATCGCCGAAATGCAGGCCGCGGGCGCCGAAGTGGTGGACTAGCCACCCCGGCGGCCGGCGGCGAGCATGGGGGAGACGACGGCTGTGGGAGGCGGCCGGGCCCGTGAGGGCGGCCCGGCCGCGGGTGAGCACTCCGGTGAGCGGGCCTATTGGGTTTCGTCGGGCGCCGGCGGAGTGGGTTCGTCGCCGGCCTCGTCAGCACCGCCCGGGAACAGGTTGAGGGGGTCGCCCTTCAGGATCAAAACCACCTCGTATCCTTTGCTCTTGGCACGATTGTACAGCGTGGCCACGGTGGCCGGGGACACGCCCAAGCGGCGGGCGATGGCCTGGTTGCTGTGGCCCATTTCTTTGAGCGCCACCACCTGGCGTTCCCGGAAACTCAACCGTTCTACCCCGCGGATCTCCATCTGCACCGGACTGCCGCCCCCGCGCCTGGCAAGTTATCCACAGATTGTGGACAAGTTGTGGACAAAGCGAGGACATGTTGAGGACAAATTGTCTACAACGACGTGTCTTCGGTCCGGGGCGTGGGGGTTCCTGCTGGGGTTGCTGCGGCCGCACGCGTTTTGAGGGCTGGGGACACCTGTGGATGACCGGGGACGGACGAGTTGTGGACATCCGGATGACGTGGGGTTGCACGCCGTCTTGCCGGCGGCGGTTCAAGAGCCGGGGCGGGCGCCGGACGGCTGGCGCCGCCGCAGCCGACCCGCACGTTGGCTGGGGGGAGGAAGGGCGGGGCACTTACCGGTTGGGGGACTTACCAGCTGGTGGCTCCGCCCTCGACGGGCAGGATCACGCCCGTGATGAAGGAAGCGGCGTCGGAGGCCAGGAACAGCGCGGCGGCCGCGATGTCGTAGGGGGTGCCCAACCGGCCGATGGGGTGGCGGGAAACCAGCTCCGCGTAGACGGCCGGGTCCTGCCACAGGTCCGCCGTCATGGGCGACGCAATCCAGCCCGGTGCGATGGCGTTCACCCTCACCCGGTGGGGAGCGTAGCTGATGGCCATGGCCTTGGTGAGGGCCAGCAGCCCGCCTTTGCTGGCGCAGTAGGCGTGGGTGTCGTGGGGCGGCAGGGGCCCCACCAGGGCGTCGTCGGAGGCGATGTGGATGACGGCGCCTCCGCCGGCCCGGATGATGGCCGGCACGGCATAGCGGGACACCAGGTAAGGGCCGGTCAAGTTGACGGCCAACACCCGCTCCCACGTGGCTTCGGGGCAGACCGTGACCGGCCCGTCCCCCAACGGCCGGCCGCTGATGCCGGCGTTGTTGACGAGGATGTGGAGGGGCCCGTCCCCACCGGTCACCACCTCCACCATGCGGCGCACTTGCTCAGGATTGGTCACGTCCGCGAGGATGAACTGCACCGGGGTCCCCGCGTCCGCCAGCTCCCGCTCCAGCCGGCGGCCCCGCTCGGCGTCGATGTCGCAAAACGCCACCCGCGCTCCGGCTTGGGCGAACAGGCGGCACATCTCGCTTCCAATACCGCCCGCGCCGCCGGTAATTAAGGCCGTCTTCCCGGCCAACAGCCCGGGGAATTGGGGCGCTGGGGGCCTTGAGACGCTGGGCGGGTTCACGGCGCGACGGCCTCCCCACGGGCGGCGCCTTGGGCGGCCGGCGCTCGCCGCTGGCGCCGGGGCTCGGTTGCCGGTTTCCCCGGGCGGGACGCGCGGTTGGCCCCGGTCTGCGCAGCCGCCGGCTGCCTCCGAGTATCCGCCTGCTCCGTCTGAGCAGCCGCCCGCTCCATCGGCGTACCCGCCTCTACCGGCGGCGTGCCTGTCCGCTCGGCGGCGTAACGGCAGTAGGGCTGGATGGGGCAGGCGTGGCAGCGGGGGTTGCGGGCGGAACACAGGTTGCGGCCGTGGTGGATGAGCCAGTGGTGGGCCTGGCTCCACAGGGATTCGGGAATGGCGTCCATGAGCTGCAGTTCCGTCTTGAACGGGTCGTCGGCGCTGGCCAGCCCGATGCGGTTGGCGACGCGGAACACGTGGGTGTCGACGGCGATGGCCGGCCGGCCGAAGGCGTTGCTGAGCACCACGTTGGCCGTCTTGCGCCCGACGCCGGGCAACTGCATCAGTTCCTCCCGGGACTGGGGCACCTGCCCGTCGTAGCGGTCGAGGAGGATCTGGGACAGTTCCACGATGTGGCGGGCTTTGCTGCGGTACAGGCCGCAGTCCCGGATCTCCTCCGCCAGCTCCTCCGGCGTCATCGCGGCGAAGTGCTCCGGCCGGTTGCAACGGGGAAACAGCCGGGCCGTGACGATGTTGACCCGCTTGTCGGTGCACTGGGCCGAGAGAATGCACGCCACCAGCAGCTCAAAGGGAGTGGTGAAGTGCAACGCGCAACGGGCGTCGGGATACATCTCCGCCAGCCGTTCCAGGATGGCGGGGACGTTCACGCCCGGCGCCTGGGCATTGGCTCCCGGTTGGACCGGCGCATTGGCCATGGTGCGTCGCCTCCCGCACCAGTATACCATGAAGTCCCGGTGCGGGAAGGGATGGGCGACCCCCTGGCCGGGGGGCTGCGCCGCGCGGGTGCTGTCCAAGCCCGACGGCGGCCGCGGGTAGGCCACCGCGGCAGGTGGTTGTGTACAGCGCCCGGACCGGGTACAGCCGGCCGGGGCATGGTTTCGCGTCGCCGGCGGCGCTGGTCAGCGCAGGCGCCGGAGGACAAAGCGCTGGCTGGCCCGGTAAAGCCAGCTGAGGCCCATCAGGAGCAGGGCCCTAAGCAGCCAGCGGCGCATGGTCGCCACCTGCCTTCCCCTCGGTGACCCCGGCCCTACGGCTGGGGCGCTAGGTAGTAGGTTATCCTGGACACTCCCCCGGGGGGGTGGTATAATAATCCTGTATTGGGTGCCCGTGGCTTTCGCGGTGTCACCGACGGACGGTATCGGCATAAGGTGCCAATGCCCTCGGCTTAGCCGGTTCCTCCGAGGGACCGGTGGCCTGGGCCGAGGCCGGCGGGGCGGGTGCTCCGGCCGGTGCGGCAGGTGGGGATGGGTGAGGGTGGAGGAAGGGGGCGAGGCCTGAGAGAGAGCGCGAGCCGTCCGGACGGCGTACCACACAATTGAATACGAGCAAGCGCCTGGACTTGCCCAGTTGGTGACGGTGGGCAAGTTGACGAGGAAGTGGTTCATCGGATCATCGGCGGATGCCACTCGGCCCGGCCACGGTCGTCAGGCGTCCTTTAAATCCCGCGAGCGATCGCGGGGACAGAGGGGGCGCCGGTGGCCAGAAGGGGTCGCCCGCCCACGTGGTCCTGGGGCGGGGGCTTTGCTCGCGCGCGCCCTTGTGGAGCAAGCGGTGCATCCACCGACCGCACCGGCGGCCGGCCCGGCGCCGGGCAGCGGTCTTTTCCGTAGCTAACAGCGGCCTTTCCCCAGGCGGGCGCGCGCCCTTTCCACAGGCCTGCGGCGCACTGGTTCGCCGCGGACCATCTCGGAAGGAGGTTTCCATTAAACGACATGATCACCTTGTCGGTGATTAAGGCGGATACCGGAGGTTTTGTAGGCCACTCGGCGGTCCACCCGGACATGATGCGGACGGCGGAAGCCGAGCTGGAACAGCGTAAGGAGAAGGGCTTGATCGAGGACTACTGCGTCGGCCGGGTGGGCGATGATATCGCCCTGATTATGACCCACCGCCACGGCGTCGACAGCGAGCTGGTGCACCGGATCGCGTGGGAGGTGTTCCGGGCCACCACCGAAGTGGCCAAGAGCCTGAAGCTGTACGGCGCGGGGCAGGACCTGCTCAAGGACGCGTTTGCGGGGACCGTCAAGGGCCTGGGTCCCGGCGTGGCCGAGATGCAGTTTGAGGAGCGCCCCAGCGAACCCGTCATCATTTTCCTGGGCGACAAGACGAGCCCCGGCGCGTGGAACCTCCCGGTGTACCGCATGTTCGCGGACCCCTTTATCACCCCCGGGCTGGTGATCGACCCCAAGATGCACGGGGGGTTTGACTTCGAGATTCTGGACCTGCGGGAGAACAAGGTCGCCCGCTTCCACACGCCCAGCGAGAGCTACGACCTGCTGTCGTTCATCGGCTCGCCGAGCCGCTTCGTCATCCGCAACGTGTACCGGCCGGGTGACCACGAGCCGGTGGCCAGCACGTCCACCCAGCGGCTGAGCCTCATCGCCGGCAAGTACGTGGGCAAGGACGACCCGGTGCTCATCGTGCGCTGCCAGAGCGGGCTGCCGGCGGTGGGGGAGGCGCTGGAGGCCTTTGCCCAGCCGCATTTGGTGGAGGGCTGGATGCGCGGCTCCCACTGCGGTCCGCTCATGCCGGTCGGCTTCGACCAGGCCAACACCAGCCGTTTCGACGGGCCGCCGCGGGTGGTGGCATACGGCTTCCAGATCAACAACGGCCAGCTGGTCGGCCCGCGCGACATGTTCGGCGATCCGGGCTTCGACAAGGCGCGGCAGACGGCTCTCGAGATGGCCGAGATGATGCGGCGGATGGGGCCCTTCGAGCCGCACCGGCTGCCCTTGGAGGAGATGGAGTACACCGCGATGCCCGAGGTCATGCGCCGGGTGGCCGACCGGTTCAAGAGCGTGGAGCTGGTCAGCGCCCGGGAGACGGCGGCGCCGCGGTAATGCGAGCACGAATCCCGCGGCGCCCTCGGCGAAAGCACCGTGCCGGGCTGCGTCCGGGGCGCCGCGGGTGGATTTGCCGCTGCGCCTGCTGCGGGCCCAACAACGACAAAAAGGCGGGGCAATCCCCGCCTTTTTGCGTGCCGGTGCCGGCGCGTGGGCCCGCACCGGCGCGCCTGCTCCACGGCACCGCCCGCGGCGTGCGGCGGCTTGTCGCCTGCCGCGCAGGGCGGCCCGGCAGCCACGCTCGCGCGCCGGCACAGGCCCTCAATCCACGGGCGGTTCCAAGACGATCTTGCCGAACTGGGCCTGAGATTCCAGCAGGCGGTGAGCTTCGGCGGCTTCCTCCAGCGGGAATACCGCGTGCACCACGGGCCGCAGGCGGCCGGTTTCGACCCACGGCAACAGGTCAAGGAGCTCGCCCTTGCTGCCCATCTCGGAGCCGAGGAGGGACAGCTCCCGGAAAAAGACGTAACGCAGGTCGGTCCGGGCTTCCCATCCGGACGTGTTGCCGCAGATGACCAACCGCCCGCCCCGGCAGAGCATCTTGATGCTGGTCTCCCAGGTGGCCTGCCCCACGTGCTCGAAGACCACGTCGACCCCGCGGCCGTCGGTTAGCGTTCGGACCGTCTTCAGCACGTCGCCGGTGGAGTAGTCGACGACCGCGTCGGCGCCCAATTCCCGAGCCTTGGCCGCCTTCTCTTCACCTTTGGTGGCGGCGATGACCCGCGCGCCCAGCAGTTTGGCGATCTGGATCCCCGCGCTGCCGACGCCGCTCCCGGCGCCCCATACGAAAACGTCCTCGCCGGGCCGGACCTGCGCCCGGGCCACGAGCATGTGCCATGCGGTGAGGAAGACCAGCGGAAAGGCCGCAGCCTCCGCAAAGCTCAAGCGTTGCGGCTTGGGCACGATGTTGGCCCGCGGGACGGCCACCAGCTGGGCGTAGCCCCCGTCGCGCCCAGCGCCGAAGAGATGGTAGTCGGGGCACAGGTTGTCCCTGCCGCTGAGACAGTGGCGGCAATGGCCGCATCCGACACCCGGGCTGACCACCACCGCGTCGCCCGGTTTCACATCGTCCACCAGTTCGCCCACGGCCACCACCTCGCCGGCGATGTCGGAGCCGAGGATGCGGGGCAACTGGACCATGGGGCGCGGCAAGCCTTTGCGGTTCCACAGGTCCAGGTGGTTCAGCGCGCAGGCCCGTACCCGTACCAGCACCTCATCGGCTTTCGGCACCGGGTCCGGCACGGTTTCGAAACGCAGCACTTCCGGCCCGCCGTGGGCATGAATGCGTACCGCCTTCATCCTGCCATCCTCCTTGCTGGGCTGGGGTCTAGGCCAAAGGTTCTTGCCCGCGGCCTCTACTCCTGCGCCCGCCGGGGCCGGCGGACGGCGGCGGACGGGCGCGGCCTCGCGGGGGACGGCGGCCGCTTGCGTCCTTCACTGTTCGTATTTACATGCCGGCGTCCAGTGATTAGAATGAGGGTTGCTCCACACGGGTGGCAGCGGGCCGCGCCGGCGCACCCGGTGGCGAGGGGGGGAGCCCGTGACGCAGCGTACCACGTCCGATGACCTGCGGACCGTCATGGCGCAGCTGCGCCAGCTGGCGGAGAGCGGGCAGCGGGAGGAGTTCGCCGGGTACTGCCGCGCGGTGCTGCGGCAGTACGGCAGAAATGACGAGGCGTTGATGCGCCTGGCCCGCTTTTGCCAGAAGCAGGGATGGCACGGGGGCTTCGAGCTGTTCATGACCCGCTTGGCCGAGCGCATGCCCCAGAGCCGGGCGGGGATCCTGCTCACGCTGGGCGAGCACCTGATCAAGGCCGGCCGCCAGCGCGGGCTGGACTACCTGCGCCAGGCCGCCGGGTCCGCGGTCCAGCAGGCGGGCGGGGAGGCGGTGCTGCGCCGGGCCATTCACGCGGCGGCCGAGTATCTGCGGGCCCGCGACGACTGGGAAGCCGCGGTGGAAACGTTTCCGCCCGAGGTGCGCGGCGAGCTGTATCTGGAACTGGCGGGTTTATGGGGGACGGACGCGCCAGAGCGATCATGGCGCGCCTACCGGCGCGGCTTGCGCCTCAGACCCGACGCTTGGCCGGGGGAAGCCTTGGTGGCGGTGGCGCTGGCCTACGCTCGCCGCATCGCCGCCTCGGAGCCCGCAGCGGCGGTGGAGGCGCTCTTGTGGGCCGCGGAGCGGGCCGACGACCCGCGGCTTGAGTCGCAGGCGGCGGCCATCGCCATGCAGGCGGGCGACAAGGTGCAGGCGCTCCGCCTGAGCCGCCAGGTGGCCCGCCGCCTGCCCAACGATCTGGAGAACCTGCACCGCCTGGTAACGCTGCAGGCGGAAGCGGGCGAGTGGGGCGCCGTCGCAGCCCTGGCCCCGGCCGTCGGCGTGGCGGTGGGACGCCTTATGCCGTGGCAACGGGAAGACTACGTGGGTACGCTGGATCTGGCCTTGGAGGCGTGCCTGCGCACCGGCCAAACCGCCCAGGCGCGGGCGGTTCTGGAGCAGGCGCGGGTTCCCGACCGCTGGCGCAAGGATTGGGAGGCGCGGCTCGCGCAGGGCGGCCGCGGCTAGCGGTCAAACCAGAGCCGGTAGGCTGTGTAGAGGGCCAGCAGCGCAAACGCGCGTTTCAACGCGAGCTCGGGCAAGATCCCGACCAGGCGCGCGCCCACGTACCCGCCGACCACGGTGCCCAGAATGATGGGCAGGGCCAGCTGCAGCTGCAAATTGCCCCTGGCGTAGTGGGTGAGGCTACCCACCAGTGCCGTCGGAATGATGATGAGGAGCGACGTGCCCACGGCCACGTTCATGGGGACATGAAACACCTTGTTCAGGACCGGTACGATGATGAGGCCGCCGCCCACGCCCAGCAGGCCGCTCAACGTGCCGGCCGCCAACCCAAGGACGATGAAGGCCACGAGGTTCATTCACGATCGTCCTTCCCCGCCAGTGTTGGGCCAAGTGCGGGCTTGTCCCCAAGGCGATCCTACCATAAAATAGGTGGATAGAGTAACAACGGCCAGGCGCCGCCCAGGCCAGTTGGGGCGCCCGCCGGGGCCGGAGCTGCCACATCATTGCTGTCGACGGAGCGTGAGGCAGTTGGGCTGGTTTGAGAGCGTGTTTCCCGGCATCTGGGGAGAACTGGTGCTGATCCTCATCGGCATCGGCGCCTTCCAAACGGGGTTGGTCGGCCTGCTCCTGGGCGGGCGCCGGTTGCCGCCCTTTGAGATTCCGACCCGCCTGCGCGGCTTTGCCAACCTGGCCTTTGCCCTCCTCACCATGGTGGGGCTGACCCTGATCACGAACGCTTCGCCCGATTTTGTGGAGCGGCTGATCAACACGCTCACGCAGTAACGTGGACCGCAACGCTGGACCCGCCGCAGGCGGCGCGGGCCGCGGGCGCGTGGTGGAAGTATACACCGACGGGGCTTGCCGGGGAAACCCCGGACCGGGCGGCTGGGCGGCCGTCCTGCTGTGGGGTGAGCACCGGCGCGAGCTGAGCGGCGGCGAGCGCCAGACCACCAACCAGCGCATGGAGCTGACGGCGGCCATCGAAGCCCTGAAGGCGCTGCGGCGCCCGTGCCGGGTCCGGATCCACAGCGACAGCGCGTACTTGGTCAACGCCTTCCGCCGCGGCTGGGTGGAGCGGTGGCAGGCCAACGGATGGCGCACCGCGGACAAGAAACCCGTGGAGAACCAAGACCTGTGGCAGGAACTGTTGCGGGTCAGCCGGGGCCACCAGGTCGAGTGGGTGAAGGTGACGGGCCATGCGGGCGACCCGTGGAACGAGCGGGCCGATGAACTGGCCCGGGCAGCCATTCCCGACGGCGGCGCGCCGGCCTGCGGCCAGTAGGCGGCGGCCGGGAGCGGCGAGAGAGGCGGAGGCGGGCGCATGACGGAGCTGGAGCGAGTGCGGAAGGCCGCGGCCCACTTGGCCCAGCGGGTGGCGGTGAGGCCGCGGGTGGGGTTGATCCTGGGCTCGGGCCTCGGGCTGCTCGCGGATCAGATCGAGGGTGCAGTTTCCTTCCCCTACGCGGAGATCCCCCATTTCCCATCCTCGACGGTGCCCGGCCACCGGGGCCGCCTCGTGGCGGGGCGGCTTGCCGGCACGCCGGTGTGGGCCATGCAGGGTCGCGTCCATTTCTACGAGGGCTACTCCATGGCGGACGTGGTGCGCCCGGTGCGGGTGCTGCGGGAGCTAGGCGTGACCACGCTGATCGTGACCAACGCCGCCGGCGGCCTTAATCCGGCGTTCACTCCCGGTGATCTGATGCTGATCGCCGACCACATCAACCTGTTCGGCACGAACCCGCTCATCGGGCCCAACGAAGAGGCCTTCGGACCCCGGTTTCCGGACATGACCAACGCCTATGACCCCGAGCTGCGGGGCTTGGCCCGCGCGGTGGCGGGAGAGGAAGGACTGCAGCTGCAGGAGGGTGTCTACCTCGGCTTGAGCGGGCCCACCTACGAGACGCCCGCCGAGATCCGGGCGTTCCGCACGCTGGGAGCCGATGCGGTGGGCATGTCCACGGTGCCGGAGGTGATTGCGGCCCGCCACATGGGCATGCGGGTTTTGGGCATCTCGTGCATCACCAACCTGGCGGCCGGCATCTCGCCGCGCCCCTTAAGCCACGACGAGGTTGTGGAAACCGGCGCCCGGGTCGCCCGGGATTTCGCACGGCTGGTGATGGGAATCGTGGCCCGTCTCGGCCAAAACGACGCCTGAGGGCGGGTTCAGGCCGTTCCGTCCCGGGAGAAGCCGTCGTATTCCCGGATCTCGTCCAACATGGCCAAAAGGTCGTCCACGTGCCGCGCCTGCTTGATGGCCTGGCGGGTGAGGGCCTCGTTGTAGATGCGGCGCTGCTCCAGCAGCACCTCGTGCAAGAGGCGGCGCACCTCGCGGGGCGGCTTGCCTTCCAGGAACTTCTCCGCCAGGGCCCGCACCAGCGCTTTCAACTCTAAGTTTTGCTTGAGCAGGTGGGCGATGTATTCGTCGTTGCGCAGGGCGCGCAGTTGGCTTCCGAACAGGCGCGCATGGGGAATGCGGCCTTTGGAGGGGCGGGGAAATCCAACGTCCAAGGGCATCACCTCCGGCGGGAGACAAGATCATCATAGCCCAACGGAGCGGCGGCCGTCAAAGCGCGTGTGCGGTCGAGGATGGGGTCCTCGAGGTGAAGATGCACAGCCGCGCCCCGTTATGGTACAATGCCCCTTAGAAGCGAATTTGTGCTGGTGGCGAGTGCTTGGCGAGCGCGGTATACAGAAATACGCAAGGGGAAGGAGACGATCATGGCAGTCTTGAATGCGTTCGGCAGTCGGGCGACTCTGGAAACGGCCCGCGGCCCGGCGGTGATCTACCGGCTGGACAGCCTGGAGCGGGCGGGCGTGGCCAACGTCTCGCGTTTGCCGTTCTCGCTGCGGGTGCTGCTGGAGAGCCTGCTGCGCCACTGCGACGGGTACGTGGTGACCGAGGAGCAGGTACAGGCGTTGGCCCGGTGGCGGCCGGGACAGGTCTCCGACCAGGAGATCGGCTTTATGCCCGCCAGGGTGCTGCTGCAGGACTTCACGGGCGTGCCGGCGGTGGTGGACTTGACCGCCATGCGGGACGCCATCGCCCAGCGGGGCGGCGACCCGAAGCGCATCAATCCCCTGATCCCGGTGGACCTGGTGATCGACCACTCCGTGCAGGTGCACGCCTTCGGTTCGCCCGACGCGTTTCAAATCAACGTCGAGAAGGAGTTTGAGCGCAACCGCGAGCGCTACGCCTTGCTGCGGTGGGCCCAGAAAGCCTTCGACAATTTCCGGGTCGTGCCGCCGGGTACGGGGATCGTGCACCAGGTGAACCTGGAGTACCTGGCCAGCGTCGCCGTGCGGCGCCAGGTGAACGGGGAGACCATGGTGTTCCCCGACAGCGTGCTGGGCGCCGACTCGCACACGACCATGATCAACGGCCTGGGCGTGCTCGGCTGGGGCGTCGGCGGCATCGAGGCGGAGGCCGTCATGCTGGGCCAGCCCTACTACATGCTGATCCCCGAAGTCGTCGGCGTGCGGCTGACGGGCGCGCTGCCCGAAGGCGCCACGGCCACCGACCTGGTGCTGACCATCACGCAGATGCTGCGCAAGTACGGCGTGGTGGGCAAGTTCGTGGAGTTCTTCGGCGAGGGCCTCAACCGGCTGCCGCTCGCGGACCGGGCCACCATCGGCAACATGGCTCCCGAGTACGGCGCCACGTGCGGCTTCTTCCCCGTGGACAACGAGGTGCTGCGCTACCTGCGCATGACGGGCCGCGACCCTGAGCTGATCGACCTGGTGGAGCGGTATTACAAGGAGCAGGGCCTGTTCCGCACCGACGACACGCCGGAGCCGGAGTTCTCGGCCGTGCTGGAGCTGGACATGAGCACGGTGGAGCCCAGTGTGGCCGGCCCGCGGCGGCCCCAGGACCGGGTCAGCCTCGGCCGGGTGCAGGAGTCGTTCCGCACCGCGCTGCGGGACCATTTCGGCAAGGGCGACGCGCTTCGCACGCCCGGCTCCTCGGAGGGGGGCGTGGCGGTGGCGACGCGGCAGGCCACGGAGGTCACCCACGGCTCGGTGGTCATCTCCGCCATTACCAGCTGCACCAACACCTCCAACCCGTCGGTGATGGTGGGCGCCGGCCTGCTGGCCAAGAAGGCGGTGGAGCGGGGGCTGAAGGTGCCGGCGTACGTCAAGACCAGCCTCGCGCCCGGTTCCCGGGTCGTCACCGACTATCTGCAGGAGTCCGGCCTGCTGCCCTACCTGGAGC
>DATCKT010000295.1:0-5150 GCA_036562195.1 Limnochordales bacterium | reverse complement strand
AAGTGGGGCCATACATGCACCGGCTTAAGGTCTTTCTCGTCCACCCGAAGCAAATCGTCCTTGCCCTTACCCGCGGGGCGCTGCTGCACTTCCGTCGCCATGGAAACCGTGTCCCTCCCTACTCAGCCAGCTGCTGCTGCTGCCGCCGCGCCTCCACGGCCCGCAGCGTCTCCTCGTCATCGTCCTCGTAGACGGGCGTGGAGATGTTGCCGTCCTTGCGCACCCGCCAGAAGTGGGTGGCCATCAGCAGGATGCAGGCCAGCGGCAGGAAGATCACGTGCAGCGTGTACCAGCGGATCAGCGTTTGCTGGCCGATCTCAAACCCGCCCAACAGCGCCATGCGCACCTGCTTCCCGATGAACGGCGTCGAACCGCCCATCTCCATGCCGACGGCGATGGCCCAGTAGGCCAGCTGGTCCCAGGGCAGCAGGTAGCCGCTGAAGCTGAGCAGACACGTGACCAGCAGCAGCGCGACGCCGATGACCCAGTTGAAATCCCGGGGCGGCTTGTAGGCGCCGGTGTAAAACACCCGCGTCATGTGGGCCAGCACCGCAATGACCATCGCGTGGGCCGCCCAACGGTGCATGTTGCGCAGGAACGCCCCGAAGGTCACCCCGGTTTCCAGCTGGACGATGGTCCAGTACGCGTCCTGGGTGGTGGGGATGTAGTACCACATCAGGAACACGCCGGTCACCGTGAGGATCACGAAGGTCCACGTCGCGAGGCCGCCCAGACCCCAGGTGTAGGTGATACGCGTCGCCCGCAGCGGCACGCGCACCGGGTGCAAGTGCAAGGCGAGGCTGTTGAGGATCACCATCGCCCGCGAGCGCTTGTCGCGGGGGTAAGGGTTGCGGTAGATCGATTTCCACAGCCGCGACGAGGTGATGTATCTCCATATACTGCTCATGTCGTACCCGAGACCTCCCCGGCACGCCTTGGCACACTACGGCACACCTGACTTAGTTTCGCTTTTCACAGAGTCGATTCCTTCCATGCGCCCCACTTCGAAACCTATAATTCCCCGGCCTCGACCCGCCTAGCAGCGCCGACCGTCCCTTGCCGCCCGCGCAACGCGGTTGCGCCACCAGCCCGCCCGGTGGCCTTCAATCCAGCGGCGGCGGAAACCCACGCTCGCCGGGCAGAACCCGCACCAGCTGCCCGGCCTCGTCGCTTTGCGCCGCCAACACGAAGGGATCATGGTAGAACGTCAGCCACCACCCTTCGGCCTGCGCCCGGGCCAGCCACCGCTCCTTCTGGGCGACGCTGGTCAGGGGAAAGTTGTCATAGGCCATCACCCACAGCGGGTTCAGGTGCGCGTGGGTCGGGAGCAGATCGCCCATATGCAGCGCCGTCTCATCCCCGGCGGTGATGCGCACAACCTGGTGGCCGTGGGTGTGGCCGCCCGTCAGGTGCAGGTGCACCCCGGGCACCAATTCCACATCACCCTCGACCAACTCCACCCGGCCGGCGGCCAAGAGAGGCTGCCAGTGTTCGGGCCAATAGCCGTGGCGGGTTCTGCTGTCGGGATGGGTGGCCGCCTCCCACTCCGCGCGCTGCACCACGTAGCGCGCCCGGGAATAAAACGGGCTTAGCTGGCCCTCGACCTCGCAGACGCCCCCGGCCACGTGGTCCCAGTCCATATGGGTGTAGACCACCACGTCGATGTCCGCGGGCGTAAGGCCCAGGGCAGCCAGGTCCTCCTCCACCGCAGACAGGGCTTCCACCCGGAAGTTGCGCCGCTGCTTGTCGGTCAACCGGTGGCCGAGGCCGGCCTCGATCACGATCCGGGCCTGGGGCGTTAGGACCAGCAGCGGGTAGGCTTGCATGGGGATGCTGTTGTGCTCGTCGCACGGGTACCGGCGCCGCCACAAGGGTTTCGGCACCGGCCCAAACATGGCGCCCCCGTCCAGGCGGAACCGCCCGCCCCGCAGCCAGTGGATGCGCACCGCGCCCAGGTCCAGGACCGCGGCCACGCGGGTCCCCCCTTTACTCGTACAGCCGCTGCACGGTAGCCGCGTCCAGGCGCAGCACCAGCGCCGTCAGAAGCCGAGCCGCGGCCTCAAAGTCATCCAGGTGCATGATGCCGGCATGGCTGTGGATGTAGCGGGTGGGCACGCCGATGCACAAGGAAGCCACTCCTTGGCCAAACAGGTGGATGCGCCCCGCGTCGGTTCCCCCGCCGGGCATGACGTCAAACTGCAGCGGAATGCCCTCCGCTTCAGCCACCTCGATGACCAAGTCCCGCAGCTGCACGTGGGGCACCAGCGTCGCGTCGTAGAGCAGCACCGTCGGGCCTTTGCCCAGCTTGCTCTGGGCCTCCTCCGGCTTCATGCCCGGCATGTCGCCGGCGATGGACACCTCCATCACAATGCCCACGTCGGGTTGGATGGCATGGGCGCTGGTCTGGGCGCCTCGCAGCCCCACCTCCTCCTGCACCGTGCCCACCCCGTATACGGTATTCGGATGCTCAACCCCCTGCAGCCGGCGCAGCACCTCTACGGCCAGCGCGCACCCGATCCGGTTGTCCAGCGCCTTGGCCAACACCAACCGCTCGTTCTTCATGACGGTGAACTCGCTGTAGGGCACAATCGGGTCGCCCGGCCGGATGCCCATGGCCAGAGCCTCTTCCTTGCTCGCGGCGCCGACGTCGATGAACATGTCCTTCTTCTCCACCAGCTTCTTGCGCTCGTCCGCCGACAGGACATGCGGGGGCTTGGAGCCGATGACGCCGATGACATCGCCCTGCCGGGTCTTGACCACCACTTTCTGGGCCAAGAGCACCTGGTCCCACCAGGCGCCCAGCGTCTGGAAGCGCAAGAAGCCTTCCTCGGTGATCATCGACACGAGGAAGCCCACCTCATCGAGGTGGCCGGCCAGCATGATCCGGGGGCTGTCGGCGGCGCCCCGTTTCCGGCCGATGACGCTGCCCAGCCGGTCGCGGCTCACGTCCGACAAAGGGGCCAAGTACTTTTCCATGACCTGCCGCGCTTCCCGCTCGAAACCGGGCACACCCGCGGCGTTGGTCAAATCCCGCAGCAATTGCAGCGTAAACTCCCTGTCGTTTCCCTGCGCCATCGGCAGCGTTCCCTCCTTAGGGGCCGCAAGGGGCGGCCGCGGCTCCGGTCGCCCTCAGGCCACCGGCGTTCCCGGCGGGACCTCCCGGTCCGGGGCGAGCAGCACCACACCCAGCTTGTCCAACGCGCCCAGGACTAGCACCTCGGACATGAAGGTTGCGATTTGCTTGGGCGGGAAGTTCACCACGGCCACCACGAGGCGGCCGACCAGGTCCTCCTTCTTGTAAAGGTCGGTGATCTGCGCGCTGGACCGCTTCACGCCCAGCTCGCCAAAATCGATCCAAAGCCGGTACGCCGGCTTGCGGGCCTCCGGGAAATCCCGGACGTCAACCACCCGGCCCACCCGGATGTCCAATTTCTGGAAATCCGCCCACGTCGCCATGCCCCATCCGCCGCCTTGCCAGGGTTTCCGCCCGCCCCGGACGTGGCCGTCCGGCCAGCTTCCCGATTGCTTCGCTGGTCGCGGCGGGTGTCCCTGCCTGCCCGCTGGCAACCGTCGCGCCCGCGTCCATACGCATGAATTTGATCAATTTTCTTGTAGACAAAGGGGGACGCCTGTGATATAGTGGCACCACAGCCCCGGCAGGGGTCGTAATATCCGTGAGGAGGTCTACGTTTTTGCAGGAAGGAACGGTCAAGTGGTTCAACGCGGAGAAGGGCTACGGCTTCATCCAGCCGGACAGCGGCGAGGGTGATGTGTTCGTGCATTTCACGGCCATCAACGCCCAAGGTTTCCGGACGTTGGAGGAGGGCCAGCGGGTCACGTTCGAGATCGTGCAGGGTCAGAAGGGCCCGCAGGCCGGCAATGTGACCGTCATCGGCTGAGAACCACGCAACTTCGAGACGACGGACTGAAGGGGCGGGAGACATCCCGCCCTTTCTCGCGTCCAACCCCATCGGCATGCCCATCGGGATGTCACTGGTCCACTCTACATCGGTCCTACCCGGCGCGATGTTGCCCCGACGGCGCGGCCCGCGCGCCTCGCCCCGAGCCCACCGGCTGCCATTCCGGCTAACGGGTGGGCGACGGGGCCAGCACCCGGGCGCCGGGCTCCTGCACCGACTTGGGCTCGGGCGTCACCTGCAGGCAAATGTACGCGACGACGCCGAACATGAGCGTGATGACGGCGCTGTGCATCATCATCACCACCAGCGACAAGCCCGTCAGCACCGACAAGCCGCCGCTCACGATCTGCGCGCCGAGCAGCCCCAAAGCCCACAGGGCAGCCCGGTAGATGTCCGGCCGCTGCTCCCGTTCGGCGTAGGCCAGCCGGGCCAGCCACAACAGCACGAGCACGGCCCCCGCGGCCGCCAGCCGGTGCGCGAACTGGATCGCCACCGGGCCGCTCAGCTCAGGGATAAGCTGCCCGTTGCACAAGGGCCAGTCCAAGCACGCCAGGTTGGAGTTGGTGTGGCGCACGTACGCGCCGGTGTAGACGACCCCGTAGACGTACACCAAGCTGAACCACGCCCACTGGCGCAGCCGGCCGGAAACCGGGCGCTCCCGCTTTGTGCCTTCGCCATGCAGCTGATAGAGCATGATGCCGCCCAGGAACACCCCTGCGAAGGACGCCAACGAGATGCCGAAGTGCAACGCGAGCATCCAGTCGGGCTGGGGGGCCAGCACCACCCACGCGCCCAGGGCCGACTGCAGCAGCAGGAAGAACACGGAGATGCCGGCCAGCCACTTGAGCTCCGGCCGCCAGCCGTAGTTGCGCCACAGCACCACCGAGAAGACCAGCACCGCCAGCCCGGCGATGCCCGACACCGCCCGGTGGGTGTATTCAATGATGGAGTGGAGGTTGAGGGCCGGCAGCCACTGCCCGTGGCACAGGGGCCACGAGGCGCCGCAGCCTTCGCCCGAACCGGTCTTGGTGACCAGCGCGCCCGCCATCAACACCACGAACATGCCGACCACCGTGACCCACACCAGGCCCTTGAGTCCCCTCGTCATGCCCCGCTTCGCCTCCATCCCACTATTGTTCCCGGGCACGACGCAACGCAGCGAACCACCACGCCCGTCCGGTACGTCTCCGGGCGATGTTCTTCTCCACCGGTGGAACGGGTCCTCTCGGG
>DATCKT010000287.1:0-29223 GCA_036562195.1 Limnochordales bacterium | reverse complement strand
TCTTCCGGCTTATGTACTCGTGCTCGGTGCGGAAACGGTAGCGGATGGTGATCACGTAGCTCCCCGGCAGGTCCCGGGATTCGAAGCGGTAATCGGTGTGCTCCAACAGCTCCTCCAAATGCGCCGCGGCCAGCATCTCCGCCGGTGCGAACTCCACCGTCACCGCGGACTCCTCCTCCTGGGCCGGCGGCTCGCCCAACCGCTGGCAATCCAGCTGGTCCCGGTGTTCGGTGAGGATCTCCGCCGCCTTGAGGAGCAAATCGACAGTGGCTTCGTCGACGGAATCGGGATCGGAGAACGCCTCATGGAGCCACTCGTCGCGCACGTGGAACGCTTCCAGGTCCTGATCGTAATAGAAGGGCATCTGTTTCCATCCCCGGGTCAGGCTCTCCAGCCGCCGGTACTCGTCGGGGGCCAGGTGCTGTTCCAGCAGGCGCTGCACACGGTCCTCCATGGGAAGCCTCTCTCCTCAACGGCTCGCGTCAGCCATGCGGCCGGCCGCTGCACCGGCACCTCAGGCCGCGACTCACCTAGCGGGCGTAAGGGGAAACCAAGATCAGTGTAGCCTGACGGGGCGGCGGTGTCGAGCGCGCGGCACCCGGCGGATTTTCCCGCTGGGATCGTTCTGAACAATCCGTTATAATGACGAGGTGAACACCGCGCACCGGCGACGGCGGACCGGTCCCGGCCCGCCGCCCGCTCGGGGGGAGGCTGCTTTTTGAGCGTCCACGTTCTCTTGGATTCGGTCTTTTTCGCCGCGTCGCTGCCCGTCGCGGACCAGCAGCGGGTGCTGCTGGTGCCGTCCAATAAGGGGCTGCACGTGGGCGATACCGTGTTTCTCCGCAACGCCGAAGGTGATCTGACGTGGGTCGCGGACGTACTGGCCGTCGGTGAAGTGGACGGCCCGGAGGCATGGAACAGCGAGGAGCCGGTGGAGCGCCAGCGCCACGCCCTGTTGGGCTACCTGGCCCGCATCCATCCGGGGGTGCTGCCCCGGGGCACGTCCCGCCTGTCGGCCCGCTGGGTCACCCTCAACCGCCGCACGCTGGCCGGCACGCTCCCGTGGTGGGAAACCGGCGTGCTCATCTACCATTCCACGCTTCGGCTCATCGAGGGGCTGCTGTCCCCGGAGGAGGCGCAGAAAGCCCTGGAGTTGGGCTATCTCAGCCGCCACCCCAGCGGCCACTGGGTGATCCCCCACGGCGAAGCCCGCAAGCGCATCCTGGTCCACGTGCTCGGGCACGAGTTGGTGTGCGGCCTGTGCGGCGGACCCATTGCGGCCCTGGAGGAGGCTACCCAGGACCACATCATCCCGGTCAGCCAAGGCGGGCCCGACGCCCTGGCCAATGTGCAGTTGGCGCACCGCTCCTGCAACGAGTTGAAGGGCAACGCCCTGCCGGAACAGTACCCGCCGTTCTTCCCGCGACCGGGCAATGAGGCGGCCGGCTGGTATGAGCGCAGCGGGCGCCGGTCCCGCAACGGGCGCGGCGGCCGCTTCGGCCGCCACCAGCGCGGCTACGGCGGGGCGCCCGCGGCGGCCTTCCAAGCCCAGCCCCGGGACCTGCCCGGCACCGTCGCGGGACGGCACCAGGACGCGCCGGCGGAACCGGCACCGGCTGACGGCCACGCCGAGGCCGGCGTCCCGGCCGCCGAGACGGCCGTGACGGCGCCCGCGGGGGCCCAGGCCCACCACGAGGCCGCCGCGGCACCGGAGCAGCTGGCGCGGGAGCCCGTCCGCGAAGACCCGGCGTGGCTGGCGGCCGTGCAGAGTGCGGACCTCCAGCAGCTGCAGGTCCTCTCCCGGGAGCCCAACTGGGCCACCCGAACCGCTTCCCTGCGCACCCTGGAGCAGCTGCCCCGGGCGCGGGCCAGCGCCGCCCGGGGGCAGGGGACGCTCTTGGCGGAAGCCAGCGGCCCCAAGGGCCTTTTTCGACTGCTCGAGTGGCAAGGCGAACACGTCTTGATGGAAGAGCGCGGCCGCCGGCAGACGCTGCACCTGGTGAAGATGGTGCACGCCGTGACGCCCCAGGCTTACGTCTGGTATTTGAGCCGCTTCGGCCGGACAAGCCCCCTGGCGGTGGCCATGGCGCTCTTGCCGTTGTGGCAGAAGGGCGCGCCCGACAAACACGGCCGCCTTCCGGTTTCCAAGAGCGGGCAGCAGTTCGTCATCGTTATCCAGGATCACCGGGTCACCGACTGCGCCGAGGAATTGTCCCTGGCGTCGTGACCCCGCCTACGCGTTTCCGGGAGGACACCGGATCGCCGCGTGGAATGGATTGACGATGCGGGTGCACGGGACCGGAAGGTGAGGTTGTACCATGAGCACAGCCAAGACGGCGACAGGCCCGGTGGGCCCGTCGGTGCTGCGTGATTACTGGGCGTTGACCAAGCCCGGCGTCACCGCACTGATTCTGACCACGGGGTTTATGACCCTGCTGGTGGCCGCGGACGGGCTGCCGCCGTTTCCCCTGCTGTTGGCGACCTTGCTGGGCACCGCCCTGGCATCGGCCTCCGCCAACGCCTTCAACATGTACCTCGATCGCGACATTGACGCGATCATGACGCGCACCAAAAACCGGCCGCTGCCGGCCGGCCGGCTGGAGCCCGCGCATGCGTTGATCTTTGCCTTCGCGCTCGGGGTTGCGTCCTTCGTGGTGCTGTCCACGTGGGCAAATCTTCTGAGCGCCGTGCTGGCGCTGGCGGGCATCCTGTTCTACGTCCTTGTCTACACGCTGGGCCTGAAGCGCCGCACGCCGCAGAACATCGTCATCGGCGGCGCGGCGGGCTCGGTGCCGCCGCTCATCAGCTGGGCCGCCGTGACCGGCACGGTGGAGTGGCCGGCCATCCTGCTGTTCGCCCTCATTTTCTTGTGGACACCGCCCCACTTTTGGGCCTTGGCGCTGCTCAAGAACGAGGACTACACCAGGGCGGGCGTTCCCATGCTGCCCGTCGTGCACGGCGAGGAGGAGACACGCCGGCAGATCTTTCTCTACACGCTGCTGCTTTTGCCCGCGACCTTTGGCCTCTGCCTAACCGGCACCTCGGGCTGGCTGTTCTTCGTGCTCGGCGGCGGCCTGGGGCTCTTGTTCTGCTGGAAGGCGTGGGTGCTGCTGCGGACCAAGAGCGCGCCGGCGGCCCGGGACGTGTTCGTCTTCTCCAACTACTACCTGGGCGCCGTCTTCTTCGCCGCCGTGCTGGACCGGCTGCTCTTGTGACACCCTGACGCCTGAGAGGAGACCCCCCATTCAAGAACGACAACCATCGCCGCATCCGTGACACCCTGACGCCTGAGAGGAGACCGTACCCGATGTCGATCTTGCGCACCATTGCCCATACCGTCCGCGCCCTGGCCGCCGACGCGGTGGAGAAGGCCCAATCCGGCCACCCCGGTTTGCCTTTGGGGTGTGCGGAGATCGGGACGGCCATCTTCGCGGAAGCGCTGCGCCACGACCCGACGGCCCCGCGCTGGCCCAATCGGGACCGCTTCGTCCTCTCCGCCGGCCACGGGTCCATGCTGCTCTACGCCCTCTTGCACCTGACCGGCTACGACGTGACCATGGACGACCTGCAGCGCTTCCGGCAGCTGGGTTCCCGCACCCCGGGCCACCCCGAGTACGGTGTTACGCCGGGCGTGGAAACCACCACCGGCCCGTTGGGCCAAGGCCTGGCCAACGCGGTGGGCATGGCCATGGCCGAGGCGGTGCTGGCCCAGCGCTTCAACCGCCCCGGTTACCCCATCGTGGACCATTACACGTACGTGCTGGCCAGCGACGGCGACATGATGGAAGGCGTCGCCAGCGAGGCGGCCTCCCTCGCCGGGCACCTGCGCCTGCAGAAGCTTATCGTCGTCTATGACGCCAACGGCATCAGCATCGACGGATCCACCGACCTGACCTTTACGGAATCGGTTGCGGATCGCTTCCGGGCCTACGGCTGGATCGTGGACGAGGTGGACGGCCACGACCTGGAGGCCGTCATCCGCAGCTTGACGGCGGCCCGCGAGCGGCGCGCGGGCCCCAACCTGATCGTGGCCCGCACCCGCATCGGGCGTTATAGCCCCAAGGAAGGCAGCGCCGAATCCCACGGCGCGCCGCTGGGTGCCGACGCCGTGCGCGCGCTCAAGGAGGCCATCGGGTTTCCGCAGGAGCCGTTCCACGTGCCCGCGGAAGTGTACGCCTTCTTCGCCGAGCGGCGGGAGGCGTGGGCCAAGCGGCGCGCCGAGTGGGAGGCGCTCTTTGAAGCCTGGTCCCGGGAGTACCCGGATCTGCGGGCCGAGTGGGACCAGCGGCACAGCCACGGGCTGCCCGCGGAGCTGCGGGATGCCCTCTTGCGCCTGGATCCCGGCAAGCCGGTGGCCACGCGGGAGGCCAGCGGCATGGCCCTGCAGGTGGTCGCGGCCCATGTGCCCGCGCTGATCGGGGGTTCGGCCGACTTGACGCCGTCCAACAACTCCTACATCAAGGGATCCCCCGCCCTGGCGCCGGGAGATTTCTCCGGGCGCAACATCCACTTCGGTGTCCGGGAGCACGCCATGGGCGCGATCTGCAACGGCATGTCCCTGCACGGCGGCGTGCGTCCGTACTGCGCCACCTTCCTGGTCTTCTCCGACTACATGCGACCGGCCGTGCGCATGGCCGCCCTCATGGGCCAGCCGGTCATTTACCTCTTTACCCATGATTCCATCTACCTGGGAGAGGATGGGCCGACCCATCAGCCCGTGGAGCAGTTGGAGGCGTTGCGGCTCATTCCGAACCTGCGGGTGTTCCGGCCGGCGACCGTCCAGGAGGTGGGCCTGGCCTGGTGGCACGCGCTGGCCCGCACCGACGGCCCCACGGCCCTGGCCCTCACCCGCCAGAAGCTGCCGGTTTTGTCCGGAGCCGCGGTGGACCCCGACGGTTTCGCCCGGGGCGGGTATGTCATCCGCCCGGAAGCCGCGGACCGGCCGCTGCGCCTGGTGCTGGTGGCCACAGGCAGCGAGGTGGCCTTGGCCTGGACGGTCGCGGAGAAGCTGGAGGGCGAAGGCTACGGCGTCCGGGTCGTGTCCATGCCGTGCCGGGAGCTGTTCCTGGAGCAGCCGGCCCAGTATCGCGAGCAGGTGCTGGGCGGGGAGGGCGTGCGGCGCCTCACCTTGGAGGCGGGCGTGGGTGCGGGCTGGGCCCGCCTGACCCAACCCGGCGACCGGGTCTACTCCCTGGAGCGCTTTGGCGAAAGCGGGCCGGGCGGGGCCGTGGCGGCCCATTTGGGCTTCAGCGTCGAACAGGTACTCGCTGCAGCCCGCGAGCTCCTGGAAGCCCGATGACAACCGCGCGCGGCTCTCCGCCGTGCCCGGCGGGGAGTCCGAAAGAGCACGAGCCGCGCCGCGGCGCGCGGTCTTGGTGCCCCGTGGGCGCGGCAGCCGTCACCAAGCTGTGGGTGAAGGTGCGGTGCATGTTCAATGCCAGCTGCTGGTTGAAGGAGTACAACGGGCCCAACAGAAAGAAGTCCGCGTCGGGCAGGATGGAGCCCAGAACCAATCCCCAGCGCATATTGCCGGTCGCGTCGCCCGCAGCCGACCGGTCGGCCTCACCGACGCCATCCTTTCCAGCGCCCTGGGAACCACCCGCACCTAAGACGAATCAGACGCCGGGTCCAACAGCCCGGACGGGTCGTCGGGCGCCCGCACCAGGTCCCACGCGCGCTGCGCCCGGGCCAAGGCCTCATCCAGGGTATCCGCCAAAACCGTCACGTGCCCCATCTTGCGGTCGCGGCGGGCCTCCCTCTTGCCGTACACGTGCAGGTGCAGCCCGTCGATGGCCAGCAGGGCCCCCAGGTTGGCCCGCATGGCTGCCATGTGCTGGCCCAGGAGGTTGACCATCACCGCCGGCCTCAGCAGCGCCGTGGATCCCAGCGGCAAGCCGCACACGCTGCGGACATGCTGCTGGAACTGGGACGTGACGCAGGCTTCGATGGTGTAGTGCCCCGAGTTGTGGGGCCGGGGGGCAAACTCGTTCACATACAGCCGGTCGTCGCCGTCAAGAAAGAGCTCAACGCCCAAGACGCCCACGGCGTCCAGTCCCTCGGCCAGCTGCACCGCCAGCTGCTTGGCCGCCGCGGCCACCGCCTCCGGCACCCGCGCCGGCACAATGGAGACGTGCAGGATCTGCCGCCGGTGCACGTTCTCCGCCGGCGGGAAAACCGCCGTCTGCCCCTGCGGGTTGCGGGCCACGATGACCGACAGTTCCTTGCGGAACGGGACGCGGGCCTCCAGAATGAAGCGCTGCGCCGGCCCAACCCGTTCCCCCGCGGCGCCTGGAACGTCGGTGCCTCCTGCGGCCTGGGACCAGACCGGTTGCAAGTCCGCAGGTGTTCGAATCCAGTACTGCCCTTTGCCGTCGTAGCCGCCCGTGGCCGTTTTGAGCAGGCACGGGTAGCCGACCGCCGCGGCCGCCTCCTCCAGCTCCGCCCGCGACGCTACCGGCCGGAACGCAGCCACGGGCAGGCCCAGTGCGGCGAACGTCCGCTTTTCCCGCACCCGGTCCTGGGCGGCCGCCAGCACCCCGCTGGCTGGCCGGACGGTGGCCGCTTCCTCGAGGGCTTGCGCCACGGCGGCCGCGACGTTTTCGAACTCGTAGGTCACCACGTCCGCCAAAGCGGCCAGCCGCCGCGCCGCGTCCACATCATCCAACGCCGCCACCACCGCCTGGTCGGCGACCTGGGCGCATGGGGCGTCGGGCGCCGGATCCAGGGTGACGACCCGGTAGCCCATCTGGCGGGCCGCCAGGGCCGTCATCCGGCCCAACTGCCCGCCGCCTAGGATCCCGAGGGTGCCGCCGGGCGGGACGACCGCCGGACCAGGCCCGGGGCGGGACGCGGCCGGCATGGCCGTCGTCGGGTCCCCGTTCCTCATGGCAGATCCTGCTGCTCCAGCACAGCCTGGGTGGCGCGGGCGCGGCGGGCCTTCAGGCGCTCCCGGATCTCGGGGTATTTGTTGCCCAAAATGGCCGCCGCCATCAACGCCGCGTTGACCGCTCCCGCCTGGCCGATGGCCATCGTGGCCACCGGCACGCCCGCGGGCATCTGCACGATGGACAAGAGCGAATCGAGTCCCGAGAGGGCTTTCGACTGCACCGGCACGCCGATCACCGGCAAGGTGGTCTTGCTGGCCGTCATGCCCGGCAGGTGGGCGGCGCCCCCGGCGCCCGCGATGATCACCTCCAGGCCGCGCGCCTCGGCGCTGGCGGCGTACTCAAACATCCGGTCCGGCGTGCGGTGGGCGGACACGACGGCTTTCTCGTAGGGGATCTCCAGCTCCTCCAACACTTCCACCGCGGCGCGCATGGTCTCCCAGTCGGACCGGCTGCCCATAATGACCCCAACCAACGGCCGGTTCATGGTCGCTGCCCTTTCCGCCGGCCCACGACGAAGTGGGCCTTGAAGTCATCGGTCATGGTCGGCTCCTGCTCCGTCACCCACCATAGCTCCACCCATTCCCGCATCAGGTAATGGGCGAAGTGCGACGCGTAATCGAAATCCACGTATACTTCCCCCGTCTCCATGAGCTGCCGCGCCAGCCCAGGAAAGACGCGGGTTTCCAGGGTGTGGCCATCCAGCGACACCCAGCTCCTTTCCACCAGCCGCGGGGTCTTCCCCCCGGCAGCCCGCTAGACGTTGAAGCGGAAGTGAATCACTTCGCCGTCCCGCACCAGGTAGTCTTTGCCCTCCAGCCGCAGCAGCCCCTTTTCCTTCAGGGCGTGCAGGCTGCCCTCCCGCAGCAGGTCCTGGTAATCCGCCACCTCGGCACGGATGAACCCCCGTTCGATGTCGGAGTGGATCACGCCTGCCGCCTCGCGCGCCGTGGCGCCCCGCCGCACCGTCCAGGCGCGCACCTCGTCGCTGCCGACCGTGAAGAACGAGATCAGGTCCAAGGCATGGTAAGCCGACCGGGCCAGGCGGGCGATGCCCGGCTCCGTCAGGCCCAAATCCTCCAGAAACGCCGTCCGCTCCTCCTCGGGCAGTTCCTCGATCTCCGCCTCGATGAGGGCCGCCAGCTCCACCACAGGAATGCTCCGCTCCTCCGCCCATGCGCGGATCGAGTCGCGCCCCGGGTAGTTTTGCGCCCGCAGCTGCTCCTCGTCCACGTTCACGGCCAGCACGACGGGTTTGGTGGTCACGAAGGAGTACGGCTTGAGCAAGGCCGCTTCCTCGTTGGTGAGCGTCACCGCCCGCAGGGGCCGGCCCGCTTCCAGCTCAGGCCGCAGCCGCTCAAACAGCCGGATTTCCTCGTCGTGGCGGACGCCCTTTTTGCGGGCCTCCACCAGCCGCTCCAGGCGGGTCTCCACCAGCGCCCAATCCATGAGCATAAGTTCCTCAAAAATGGCCTGGACGTCGCGCCACGGGTCCGGCTCGCCCAACGGATGGGGGACATGGGGCGCGGCAAAGGCCCGCACCACCACCACGATGCAGTCGATGGGGCGCAGCGCCTCGGCGAGCTCCCGGGCCGCCACGCCCCCACTGGGGGACTCCAATTGGAAATCGGGCAGCTCCGTGCACTCCACCTGGGCGTACACGGTGCGTTTGGGGCGGAACAGCCGGCTCAGCCCGTCCACGCGCGCGTCAGGCACGGGCGCGGCACCGATACGGGCCTTGCCCGGTCCGCCCGCTTGGCCCCGCGTCAACAGCCGCAAGAGCGTCGACTTGCCGGCGCCCGGGAGACCGATAAGGCCGATCTTCATGCGCCGCCGGCCTCCCCGTCCTGGGCCGCGGAGTCCACGAACACCGTGAAACCTTCCAGCTTGTTGCGCC
The DNA here is from genome assembly GCA_036562195.1 of Limnochordales bacterium. GTDB lineage: Bacteria > Bacillota > Limnochordia > Limnochordales > ZCTH02-B6 > ZCTH02-B6. The sequence goes on along the minus strand of DATCKT010000287.1, from coordinate 20,442 downwards.
CGCGGAACGCCTCCCGGGGCAGCGTCCCCGACCGGGCGTGGCCCTGTTGAAACGCCTCCGACTGGGTCCATGCGAGGTAGTGGTCCTTGGACTCCCACAGGGTCAGGACCACGTACGGATCCTCTTCATTGTCCGGGCGCAGCACCAAGGTGCGAATGAAGCCCGGCATCCGGTCCACCGCCCCCGCCCGCTGGCGGAACCGCTCCTCGAAGGCCTGCGCGTACGCCGGCTGGACGGGGATGCGGTTCATGACCACATACACCCAACGACACCTCCCGACGCGTTGACCACGGGATCTTCGGCCTGCGGCGCCGGGAGTCCTCTCCGCCGCGCTGAGCCGTATGCCGCCCGCGGTTTTCGGGCCTGGTGGATTAAGGCATGCGGCGCCCCATCCAGGTTACCCGGAAACCGGCGTCCACGGCACCGCCTCGCACCAATACGAGCGCCTCCAGGCCGAGGCCGGCCCCGTTCGTCCCGTCCCAGGCGTAATAGACGCCTGCGGACAGCGCGGTGGCCGGCAGATCCAGCATGCCCGCGGGAAAGACGTGGGCAATGCCTGCGACGAAGCTGACGCGCTCGTTGGCCACAAACGAAGCACGCGCGGCGGCGGAGATCCCCAGCCCACCTCCACCGGTTGCCGGAAGCCATCGGACGCCCAGCGCGCCGTTGAGTACGACCGGATCCCGCACCCGGCTGACGCTCATGTGCGCCTCCAGCCACGGCACTGCGCCGGTGTGCAGGTCGACGTCGAGCCGGGGGTCCAGCGGGCTGTGAGGCAGGAAGCGCCAGCCGGCGCCTACCGTCCCCTGAGGAGCGTCCGCGCTCCACTGCCACGGCGGCGGAGGATGTCCATGCGGGCCCGCGCGCGCCGCCCATCCGTGGACGGCCGCGGCCGCCCGCAGGGACAGCCTGTCGCTGACCATATAGCGCAGCGCGGCGGAGGCGGACACGTCGTATCGGTGCCGCAGCACGAGCTCGCCCGCGCCGACGGGCGCGGCGGAGCCGCTGGGAACCACATCCACCACCAGCTCGTACTCGAGGGAGCCGGCCGGCGCGGCGTGCCACCCGAACGGATCAAGGGGCACCTGTCCCTGGGCAGGCCACGCCGCCAAGGCCACCAGCCAGCAGGCGCCCCACACCGCCGCCAGCCGGCACGCTTTCGTTCTCGGAGCTCGGGCGCCCGTCACGGCCGCCTCCCTCCCCATTGCCGCAGCAGTGCCCAGCGGGCGGCGGCCGCCTGCAAGGCGGTCCGTTGTGCCTGCCGTGCCTCGGCCGCCCGCTCCGGGCCCGGCACGGGCACGAGAACCACACCGCTGAAACCTTTCTCCTCCGCCAGTTCCTCCCACGAGAGCAAATGGCGGCCGAAGGACGGATCCGCCAGCAACACCTGTTCTCCAACCGTCCCGACCGCGACCACGTAGTGCGCCTCGGGACGGGTCACATGCAGAATGACGGGTAGGCCGCCCTGGTGGAAGTAGGCGGCGAGATGGTCCGGATCCACGCGGTAGCCACGGGCAGGCAACCCCTTATGCGCCAGGGCCCGCAGCAAGGCCCAGGCGGAGATGCCCGCGCGCGGATCTTGTTCCGCGCCCTCCATCGCCTGTACGGAAAGCCCCAGAAGCTCGACCTCTGTGGCGGGTATCCCGAAGTAGTGGTGCAGCAGGGTGGCTGCCGCCGCCGGTCCGCACGTGTACCAATCCGTCTGTCCGATGACGCCCGTATAACGGAGCTCGCGGTAGCTCCGGGGCGCGGCCTGCGCCCAGCCGCCCAGCAGCAGGAGGGCCATGACGGCTCCAGCCACCGCCCCGCGCCACCACACCCGGCCGCGCCGCCATCCAGGCCCGGACCCGTGCCGGGCCGCTCGGAGCCGGCCCGGCACGGGTCGCACGGGACCACAACGGCTCGCGGCCACCTTGGGTGACCGTTCGTCCGCGTTTCCCGCGACCATGAGGAACTCACCCCCGTCCGCCCCGGCATTTCCACGACGTGTCAGCTCCGGTTATACCACGCCCGCAGGCGCGGCGCAGACCCGCGAAGTGCAGTAACTGAGAGCGAGGCGCCGCGCGCGCCGGAGGGGGCCCGGTTTCGGAACGCGCCTCGCGCCCGCGCCAGAGGCGCGGCCGGTTCGTTCGGAGTTGACCAGAGCCTTGAGACAATGCGGGCGGCCGTGAAACGGGCAGGAAATCCATTGGCGCAGGGAAAACTCGGAGGGTGTAGGCCGCACGGCGGTGCGGTCGGCCAGAAGGGATGGAGGGACGTGCCGATGGCAACCACCAACAGCGTCTTCGTCCATTTCACCGTCTTTCGGCGCAAACAAGCCGGAACGCCGCCGGCGGACCGGCTGGCCGCCTGTGGGCAGGAGTGGGAACAGATCCTGTCCGATGCCCAGCCGGAGGTGCAGGTGCGCGGCATCTACTCCACCGTGGGGTTCCGGGCCGACAGCGACCTGATGCTCTGGACCATCTCGGAATCGCCGGACGCCCTGCAGCGCCTCACGGTGCGGCTGCGCCGGAGTGAAGCGGGACGGAATCTGGAGTTGAGCTGGGCGTTCATGGGAGTGCACCGGCCGGCCGAGTTCGCGCCCGACCACGTACCGGCCTTCCTCCGGGGGGTGCCGCCCGCGCGCTACATCTCCGTCTACCCCTTCGTGCGCAGCGAGGCCTGGTACTTGTTGCCCCCCGCCGAGCGGGGCCGGATGCTGCGGGAGCACGGCGCGCTGGGCCGGGAATTCGCTGATGTGCTGACCAACACGACCCAGTGCTTCGGCTTGACCGACTACGAATGGCTGCTGGCCTTCGAGGCGGACCGGCTGGATCGCATCGTGGACATGATTCGCCACCTGCGGGCGGCCGAGGCGCGCCGCTACACCAAGGTGGAGATCCCGTTCATCGCCGGCATCCGCAAGTCGGTCGCGGACGTGTTGGCCGACCTCGCGTAAGGCCGCGTCAACGAGACAAGACAAAGGCGGCATCAGGTGTCCGCCTGATGCCGCCCATGGAATCACAACCTGTTCGCGTTCACCGTCCCGCGCCCTGACCCACGCTCCTCACGAAGCGTGGACGTCCGTTAGGCCCCCGGCCGCCCGTCCAGGCCCGGCGGACCGCTGGCCGCGCAGATCGGACGCCCCCTCCTCCCGCGCCCAGCGGAAGACGGCGCGGCCCATGAAATAAAGCAGGATGATCATCCCACCCAGTTTCATGACGACCCCCGCCGCCTGCTGGTCCGCCAACGGCGCCATACCCCACAGATCCGGCGCCGCAGCGTAGAACTCGTAAAACACCGAGTCGGAGAAGGTGATCCCCGCGAAGATGGGCAGCTGAACCAACAGGATCAAGAAGATGTAGATGACCTGACCGCCATAGGACAGGCGCGGCAGCTCCGGCATCTCGCTCACCAACGGCCACCACATCATGAGCGCGGTGACCACCAGGATCACGTGCTGCACCGGGTGCAGCCAGTGGGTGATGAGCGGCGCCTGGTAAAACAAGGGCAAATGCCAAGCGGCGTTCACCAGATTGAAAGCCAGCAACGCGATGACGGGACGAGTCAAGAACGCCAGCAGCGCCTTCACCCCGGGCCAGCGGAACGCCCGGCGGATCAGCCATGGCGGGGTGCCCACGATAAGCAGCGGCGCCATTACCATCGTCAGCAGCACATGCTGGGACATGTGCACGCTGAAAAGGTAGCGCTCCGACACATCGTGGATAGGCGAAGCCTCCGCGATGGCCATCACGGCCATCGCGGCCAGGAAATACTGGACGCGGCGCGGCTCTACCTCTTCGGCCAACCCCCACCGTTCCCGGTAGGGTCCGACCAAGTAGAGGTAGAGCGTACAGAAGGCCAAGATCACTGCCAGTACTTCCGGATACCACCAGCGCAGCCCGGCGCCCGGCATCGCGTGGGCCAGCACGCCGGCGAATGCGGGTCCCGTCAACGTCACGGTCTACCCTCCCCCAGCCCTGTGGGCCGGACATGCCGCCTTAGAGGATGATCACCGTGACGGCCAGCGTAATCAGGATAGCCAGCACGACACCCACCGCAAAAAAGCCCGCGTAGACGCGGCTGTCGTACTTGAGGTGCATGAAAAACTGCGCAACCAGCAAAAACTTCCACGCCGACAGGATCACCAGGACGGCCGCCAACAGCGCCCTCGGCAGGCCGAGATAGATGGCGATCACTTCCGCCACCGTCAACACGAACAGCATGGCGCCGACCTTCAGGTAATCCCGCGTCGTGGGATGCGCTCCCGCGTGCTGCGCCTTCTCCAACGTGCCCATCCCCCATCAAACGCCGGCTTCCGTCAACAGGAACACCAGGGTGAAGATGACGATCCACACCACGTCCACAAAGTGCCAATACAGACCGGCCACGTCCACGTTCACCGCGTGCTCCTTGCGCAGCGTACCCCGGAAGGAGCTGATCGCGATGACTGCCAACCAGATCATGCCGGCGATGACGTGGGCCTTGTGAAAGCCGGTCAGGATGTAGAAAATGCTCCCGAAGATGTTGGTGCGCCACGTGAGCCCGAAGTCGTGGGCCAGGTGCCACCACTCATAAAACTGGATGACCAGAAAGCCCAAGCCGCCCAAAATGGTTATGGCCAGGAACTTGCCCACCTGCCGCATCTCGCCCCGGTGGGCCGCCGAAACGCCCAACGCCATGGTCAAGCTGCTCATGAGCAGAATAAAGGTGCTGACCGTGGTCAGCGGAATGTTGACCACCTCGTCGGGATGCGGCCCGACCACACTCCGGTACCGGTACACCATGTACGTGGTGATCAGCGAAGCGAAGAACATGGACTCCGACGCGATGAAGATCCACGTCCCCAGCTTCTGATTGGGAATGCCCAGCGACGTGTGGTGATGATGGGCGTGGGCCTCGTGGTGGACCCGCACGTGCCCCGCCGCGTGCGCCGTTGCGTGGCTCATCACTGTTTCCCTCCAAGGCGAATGATCCGCTCGTTGTCGCCCTCAAGGCCCCAACCAATCAGGCCGAGCACTGCTACGGCGATGCCGCCCCAGAACACCACCGGGTACCAGTAGACCAACCCGTAGGCGGCCACCAAGGTCCCCAGCGACACCAACAGGGGCATGTACGACCCCCCGGGCAGCACGATGACCTCATCCGGCCGGCTCTGCTCCGCCGCAGCCGCCGTCTGCACCTCGGCGCCGTGGGCCAGGTGAGGGTGCTTGCGGATCCACAGCTCGTCGCGGCTCGTCACATGGGGCGTGTGGTCAAAGTTGTACTCCGGCACCGGCGAAGGTAGCGTCCACTCCAGGGTGCGCCCATCCCACGGGTCCGCGGGCGCGGGCTGGCCGCGCCGGAGGCTGGTCAGCAGGTTGTACAAAACGATCAGAATGGCGACCCCCATCATCAGGGCACCGAAGGTGGAGATGGCGTTCAGGGTCCCAACGCCGAGGCCCTCGTCGTACGTGTAGATCCGCCGCGGCATGCCCATGACGCCCATGATGTGCATGGGGAAGAAGGTCAGGTTAAACCCGATGAACAGGGTCCAGAAGCTGATCTTGCCCAGCCTCTCGTCCAGCATGCGCCCAAACATCTTGGGGCCCCAGTAGTGGATGGCCGCCATCAACGAGAACAGCGCACCGCCGATCATGACGTAGTGGAAGTGGCCGACCACGAAGTAGGTGTGGTGGATCTGCGCGTTGCTGGGCGCAGCCGACAGCATCACGCCCGTCAGGCCGCCGATGAGGAACAGGGCCAAGAAGCCCAAGGCAAACAGCATGGCCGACGTAAACTTCAGCCGTCCACCCCACAGCGTCCCGATCCAGTTGAACATCTTGATGCCGGTGGGAACAGCGATGATCATGGTGGCCAGGGCAAAGACGGTGTTGACGACGGGGCCCATCCCAACGGTAAAGAGGTGGTGCGACCAAACGCCGAAGCCCACAAACCCGATCAGCATGGTGGAGAACACCATGACCGAGTAGCCGAACAGGGGCTTGCGGGAAAAGACCGGCAACACCTCGGACACGATGCCCATGGCCGGCAACACAATGATGTACACTTCAGGATGGCCGAACACCCAGAACAGGTGGTGGTACACGGTCAGGTCGGCGCCGGCCACAATGTCGAACAGGAGGGTGCCAAAAATCCGGTCGAACAGCAAGAGCAACAGGGCGACGGTGATGACCGGGAACGAGAACACGATCAAAAACGACGTCACCAAGGTCGCCCACACGAACATGGGCATGCGCATCAAGCTCATGCCCGGCGCGCGCATGTTGAGGATGGTGACGATGAAGTTGAACCCCGAAACCAGGGTGCCCATGCCCGACAGCAACAGGCCGATGATCCAGAAGTCCACGCCGAAGCCGGGGTTGAACTCGGTCAAGCTGTAGTTGGGATAGCCGAACCACCCCGCGTCGGAAGGGCCGCCCAGCACCCAGCTGGAGTTAAGGAAAATGCCGCCTGCCAGGAACATCCAGTAGCTGAAGGCGTTCAGTTTGGGGAACGCCACGTCCCGCGCGCCAATCAGCAGCGGGATGAAGTAGTTGAAAAAGGCCGCCGTCAAGGGCATGATGGCCAGGAAGATCATCGTCGTGGCGTGCATGGTGAACAGCTGGTTGAACAGGTCCGGGCCGATGATGGACAAGTTGGGCCCCGCCAGCTGCAGCCGCATGAGCAGCGCTTCCACGCCGCCGATGAGGAAAAAGACGAGCGAGGTCCAGAAATACAGGATGCCGATGCGCTTATGGTCGACGGTGGTCACCCAGCTCCAGAAGCCGGTATGCGCCTTGGGCTTGGGCAACGCTTCCCAGAATGAACGCTGCGCCGTAATTGTCGCCATGGTCAATCTCCCCTACCCCGTGTTTCGCCGCTTTGCTCGGTCCTTACCGCCCGGGCGCTGTCCACCGGCGCCTAGCGCAGGCTCTCCAGGAACGTGACCAGATCGTTGAGCTCGTCCGGCGTCAGCGGGACCATCGGCATGAGGGATCCCGGCTTGACGGCCTGCGGGTTCTGAATCCAGCGGGCCATGTTCTGCGGCGTATTAGGCAGCATGCCGGCCGCGAGCGTGGTGCGCACCCCGATGTCGGTCAGGTTGGGACCGACCGTCCCCTGTGCGCGGGTTCCCTGAACGGTGTGGCAGGCGAAGCAGGCGCGAGTCTCAAACAGCTCCCGGCCCCGCTCCACGGCCGCCAGCTTCGCCGGGTCGTCCACCACCGGACCGCGACCCCAGTTGGCCGCCCACTGCTCAAACTCGGCTGGCGGCAAGGCCACCACCCGCAGGCGCATGTTGGCGTGGTGGGTGCCGCACAGCTCCGCGCACTGGCCCCAGTAGACGCCGGGCTCGTCCGCCTGCAGCCACATCTGGTTGACCCGGCCCGGGATGGCGTCCATCTTGCCCGCCAGCTTCGGCACCCAGAACTTGTGGATGACGTCGTCGGTTTCAATGGTAAGCCGGACGGGCCGCCCGACGGGAATGCGCATCTCGTTGCCGGTCACGATGCCCAGCTCCGGATACCGGAACTCCCACCACCACTGGTGGCCAATCACGTGGACCTCCAGGGCGTCGTCCCCCGGGTCGGCCGCTAGGGCGAAGTTGAGCCGCACCGTGGGAATCGCCATGATCAGCAGCAGGAGGAACGGGATGATGGTCCACACCACTTCCAGCTTGTGGCTGCCTTCGATCTGCGGCGGCAGGTCGTCCTCCCTACCGGCGGCCGTCTCCCGGTCCGCGAACGTTCCGCCCTGCGCGCCCGCCGCCGCGGCCTGCGGCCGCTCCCGGAAGCGGATGAGCGTGTAGACCAGCACGCCGCCCACCGTGACAAAGACGAACAGCATAATGCCCAAGGTCAGCAGGAACAGTTCGCCCTGCATGCGCGCGACAGGGCCCGCCGGCTCCAGCCAGTACTGGGGCGCCGCCCATGCCGGCCCCCCGCGGTCCCCCGCCAGCACGCCTAGCGCCGTGAGAGCCAGCAGCAACCATCGCCGGAAGTGTATCATGTCGAAACCCTCACTTGCATCTGTCTGAGGATAATCGTGACGATCGTCCCCACGCGCTCGGGACAAACACCAAGTCTATTTCTCGTCAAGGTGCGGAAATCCTCCCTGCGCCGTCGGATTGACCCGCCCCAATGAGCCGCCGTACATGCCTTAGAAGCCGCGGACGCGCGCGGGCGGCTGCGCATATACCACGAGGAGGACGTGATGGAAACGGCGCCTGCCAAATTGTGGGGGCGAGAACCCGCGGTCGCCGCGGGCCAAGGCTCGGGTCCAACCCGTTCCCAGAGCGCGGCGACACGCCGTTGGTGAGGAGGTGCGGCGGGTGACGACGCGGCACAACCCGTCTCCGGAAACCGGTTCACCCGACCATACGGCGCGGAAGGTGGCCATCGTCGGCGGGGGCCCCACCCGGGTGCGGGCGCCTTTTGACGACCCGGAATGGGAGATTTGGGCCTTCTCCAGCCGCCGCTGGCAGCCGCCCCGGGTCGACCGGTGGTTCGAGCTGCACGCCCTGACGGACCTCCGGCAGCAGCTGGCGACCCGCAAGCCCGGCCGGCGCACGTTCCCCGAGTACTGGCGATTCCTGCGTACGCTCCGGTGCCCGGTGTACATGCAGCGCCGCCACCGAGCGATCCCGAACAGCGTCCGGTTTCCGTTGCAGGCGGTGCTGCGCCGGTTCGGCCGGTGTTTCACCAGCACCGCCTCCTACCTCATCGCGCTGGCCATCATGGAGGGCGTAAAGACCATCGGCCTTTGGGGCGTCGATCCCAAGGCTGCCGATGAGGCGCACACCTGGGAGGACTACTCCCGTCAGCGGGCCGCCATCAAATACCTGCTGGGCATTGCCCGGAGGCGGGGCATCGAGGTGGTGCTGCCGCCCGGAGCGTCCCTGCGCGTCCCCGAGCACCCCCGGTTCGTGGCCACGCCGGTGCTGTATGCGTACGACTGGCGTTCGCCGGACGCGTGGTGGCGGGAGCGCGTGCGCCGGGCGCGCCGGGCGGGAGGGGGCGCGGCCAGCGCGCGCCCCGCCACGGCGTCCTCCCAGGCGCCCGCCAGCTTGCGGACCAGCGCGGGCCGGGGGCGGCTGGCACCAAGACCGGTGAGGGCGGCTGCGGCACGGAGGTAGGGCGTCAGCCTGTACGCGGCTGGTCGGGTGGCGGCTGCTGACGCGCCGGCGGTCTACGAGCCTGTACAAGGCATGGGACCGGGGCGCGCGCCGCTGGCGCTGCATCAAGTGCTACGAGGACCACGGCGACGCCCGCCGGGAAATGGCCGTGCTCCGCGCGCTGCCGCGGGATCCGGGCCTCGTGCGCCTGGAGGGAACACGGGTCCGGCGCGGCAGGCTCTGCTTGGTGCTGGAGTGGGTGCCGGGACGCACGCTGAAGCAACTCCTGCGGGAGCAGGGACCCCTGCCGGTGGACACGGCCGTCGAGGTCACCCGCTCCCTCCTGCGCAGCCTGCACCGGCTGCACCGCGCGGGCTTCGTCCACGGCGACCTGCATGTCGGCAACGTGCTGGTCGCGGACGGCCCGCGGGGCTCCGTCAAACTCATCGACTTCCAGCACGCCGTCCGCAAGGGTCCGGGGGGTCGGGCCCCCGGGGTGCGGCGGCTGGGGCGCCCGCCCGCGCACTTGCCGCCCGAGACCAGCACCGGCATTTTGGATGACCGCTTTGACCTATACGGCGTCGGCTTCATGGGAGCCGCCATGCTGCTCGGCCGCGCGCCCCGCGCGGGCGAGATCGCCAGGCTCGCGGCCACGGCTCCCGGCGCCGCTGCCGACATGCCGCTGGCCCCGGCCGGCGGGTCCGAGCAGGAACGCCATCGAGTGCGGGCCCTGTGGCAGGTGTTCGCCCGGGCTACGGACCCAGACCCCGCGGCGCGCTATCCCTCGGCCCGGGCCATGCTGGCCGCGCTCCGCCGGGCGGCGGCCATTGCACCTTGAGCTTGCGCCGCTGCTCCAGCTCGACCGGCAGCAGTTCGGCCCGTTTGGGCGACAGGGCCTTGGCCACGTCGCGCACGTCCCGCACCAGCCGCCGCAAGTCCCCGGGTTCCAGCGACGCCGCGTGGTCGGTGCCCTTCCACGCGCGGTTCAACGTAAAGTGGCGCTCGATGACGGACGCGCCCAGCGCCATGGCGGCGATGTCGGCGGCGGTGCCCAGGTGGTGGCCCGAAAACCCGATGGCCTTCACCGAAGGCCCGTACGTGGTGCGCAGCCGCTCCACCTCCAAGAGCGCGAGATCTTCGAAGTCTACGGGGTATCCGGACACGCAGGCGTACAGCACCGTGTCGGCCAGACGGCGCCGGGCGGCCACCAGCTCTACGATGGCCTCTTCCTCGCGCCGGGTCGTCATCCCTAAGGAGATGTGGACTTCCCCGCCGAACTCGTCGCACAAGAGCTTGAGCAGCTCGGGGTGGGTGTTGCAAGCCGACGGCACTTTGATGATGGCCGGGTGCAGGCTCATGATCTCGCGCGCACTGGTCATGTCCCAGACGCTTGCGCTGTAGACGGCGCCAAGCCGCTCACACAGCTCCTTGAGCTCCCGGTGGGCACTGAGGGGCAGTTCCAGGCGTTCCCGGTGCTGGCCGTAGGTGGGGCCGTAGGCGTGGGCCGGCACCGGGTGCGGGGCATGATACTGTTCGGGCGTGAGACATTCCCGGGGGCAGCGTTTCTGGAACTTGACCACGTCGACGCCGGCGAACACCGCGGCCACCCGCACCATTTCCCTGGCCGTGGCCAGCTCCCCCCGGTGGTTGCAGCCCACCTCAGCCACGATGCGGGGCGGCCGCATGCAGCGCCACCTCCGGTGCCGCCAGGTCCAGCAGCTCGCGGATGCACCCCTGGCCGCCGGGCGAGTCGAGCACGATCTGGGCGGCGGCCTTGGCGATCGGCGCGGCGTCGGCGGGCGCGACGCCGCAGCCGCAATAGAGCATGCAAGGTACGTCGGGGGCGTCGTTGCCCACGTAGGCCACGGAGCGCGGGTCAAGGCCGTGACGGGCCAGCCACTGCTGGAGCGCAGGCAGCTTGCCCGCGGGCGCGACGACGCACGGCACGCCCAGCTTCCGGCAGCGATGTTGGACCGCGGCGCCGGTTTCCTGTGTGAGGACAAGCAGGATGACGCCCGCCGCCCGCAGCTGGGCCAGCGCCCACCCATCGCCCCGATGGCAGCTGACCTCCTCCCGCCCATCCTGGTCGACGACGACCCGGTTGTCGGTCAGCACACCGTCGAAGTCCATGACCAGCGCCCGCAGGGGCCGGGGCAGCCGGGCGGCCCGCTCGCGCTCGAGCCGGCGGCGCAGCAGCGTTTCCGCCAACAGCCAATCGGTTTCGTCATCGATCTCCAGGCTGCGCTCCCGGGGGATCGGGTACAGCGCCACGCGGCCGAAGAAGCGGTGCCGGGCCCGCAGGAAACCGGTCACATCCACAGCGTACACCGCGCCCACTTCCAGGAACAGCCCGCGGCGTTCCTGCCGCAGCGGCCGCCGGGTGTGGTCGTGGCCCAAGGGTTCCGGAACCGCCCCCGCCGGCCCGGCGGCTTGCACCCACGGAAACCCGTGCCAGGGCGCCGCGGTGAAGGCGCTGTCGGCGCGGGCCAGCAGGGCCAGGGTGCCGTCAATATCCTCAGGCAAGGTCAAGGGGGCCGTGCACTGCAAAAACGCGAGGGCGCCGCGGTCGACCCCCAGCTGCTGCAAGGCATGCAGGAGAACCTGTTCGGAAGAAGTCGTGTCACCAGCCAGCTCCGGCGGGCGGTGGATCACTTCGGCCCCCCACCGCCGGCTCACCGCGGCGATCTCGGGGTCGTCGGTGGAGACGACGACGCGGTCAATGGCGGCGGCCTGCTGGGCCGCCTCGATCATCCAAGCCAATAGCGGCTTGCCGCATAAGGGCCGCACGTTCTTGCGGGGCACGCCCTTGGACCCGCCCCGGGCCGGAATGATCGCCACCGCCTGCAACACCGGGACACCTCCCGCCTGCCCCGCCCGCTGCCCCGGGCTTGGGACCTGCATTAATGTATGTCCCGGGCGGGCGAAGGGACATGGCGGCGCCGGCGGATCGCCCGGCCCGCGCTCCGGCGGCGAGCGCCGCCAGCGGACCAACAATTGTCCGACCGAAGCGGCTGCCGGGGCATCTCAGCGGCCCCCCGTACTCCCGCCGGAGCGCCCGCCGTCCGCGTACCGGTAGATGCCCTGGCCGGTCTTGCGGCCCAAGGCGCCGCTGTAGACCAGGTTGCGGTGGGTGGCTGTGGTCTGAAACCGCTCGCCCAAATGCTGGCGCAGGCTCTCGCTGATGGCGTAGGCCACGTCCAGTCCGGACCAGTCGGCGGTCTCCAAGGGTCCCATCGCGTGGCCGAGGCCCAGGCGACACGCCTTGTCGATGTCTTCGGCGGTGGCCACACCCTCCTCCAGGATGCGCATGGCCTCCACCCACAATAGACCGATGAGGCGCGTCGTGATGAAGCCCGGGCTGTCCTTGCAGGTGACGGTCTCTTTGCCCATGCGCCGGCTCACATCCGCCACCAGCGCGTGCGTCTCGTCGCTGGTGCGCGCCCCGCGAGCGATCTCCACCAGCTTCATCAGGACAGGCGGGTTGAAGAAGTGCATGCCGCACACCCGCTCGGGCCGGCCGGTGGCCGCGGCCAGGCGCGTGATGCTGAACTGGGACGTGTTGCTGGTCAGCACCGCATGAGCTGGCGCCAGCCGGTCCACCTCGGCGAACACCTGCAGCTTCAGATCCAAATTCTCAGGTACGGCCTCGATGACCAGGTCCGCCTCGGCCACCGCCTCCCTGAGGTCCGTCGTGACGGCGATCCGCTCCTGCGCCGCCGCGGCGTCCTCCCGGCTGAGGCGCCCCTTGCGCACCAGGTTGTCCAGGCTCCAGGCGATCTGGTCCCGCGCCCGGGCCAACACCTCACCGGACACGTCCCGCATGCGCACCCGGAAACCGGCCATGGCCGCCACCTGGGCGATGCCGTGGCCCATGGTGCCCGCCCCCAGCACCGCAATGCGCTCCACGTCCATGCCGCCCACCTCCGGCCAGATGAAATCAAAGGCGAAGACTGTCCATTGTCAGGCGAGGCAATATCATGCGAAAACTGCCGGGCACCCTCGGCCCGGTGCGGCTGACCACGGTGGCCCGTCGCCCTCGGCCACCAGCCCCTTCCCCGGCCCGCACCGGGGGGGCGGGCTGCGCGGGGCTCAGTCCTGGCGGGCTGGAATGCCGCCCACGAGGCGGTCGAAGAGGCCGTCCGGCAGCCAGCGGACGAGGCCTATGGCCCGCGCCGCCAGCCAGGGGAAGTCGATGGAGGTTCTTCCCCGTTCGATGCCGCGCCGGATGACGACGGCCGCCCGTTCCGCCGGGACCATCAGCGGCAGCCGCCCCGCCCCGGCGGTCATCTCGGTCTCCACGAACCCCGGTCGAACGATGGTGACCAAGATGCCGTGGGGCCGTAGCCGCGATCGCAGCGCTTCAAAGTACGCGGCCATGGCGGCCTTGCTGGCCGCGTAGGCCGGGCCCTGGGGAAACCCCCGCACCGCGGCCAGGCTTGAGACGGCCACCAGCCGGCCGCCTCCCTGCCGCTGCATGACGGGCAGCACCGCGCCCACCGCGTTCACGGCTCCCTGGAAGTTCACCGCCATGAGGGCGGCCACGGCGACCGGATCGAAAGGGTTGCGCGGGCGCGCGGTGCCCGCGTTGGCCACGAGGACGTCCACCCCGCCCCAGCGGTCAACAACGGTTTGGACGGCCGCCTGCACCTGAGCGAAATGCGTGACGTCGCCGGGCAGCACCAGGGCTTGGCCGCCGGCCGCCGCCACCGCGGCCGCCGCCTCCCGCAGCGCCGCCTCCCTCCGGGCCAGGAGGCCGACCCGTGCCCCGAAGCGGCCCAGCTCCACCGCCAACGCCCGGCCGATGCCGCTGGAGGCTCCGGTGATCAACACCGTCCGGCCCCGCCAAAACCCGGACGGCCCAGCGGCGCCGTCACCTCCCGGGCGCCGCCCAAGGGCGTTGCTGGGCGGCGGGCCGCTTGCGCTCACGGACCGTACACCTCCACCTCGGCCACCCACATCAGATCAGGCCTGCCCGCCGGGCCGCCGCCGGGCGGCTGGAAAACCCGCAGCCGGTCGGTGGCCACGGGCACGAAGGAGATCGAATGCCGGGTCACCCGTGTGGAGCCCGTGGGCGATTCGTGGGCGAACAAGACCTGCCACTCGCCGTTGACCCACGCCTCCACCCGGTAGCTGCGGGAGCTGTGGAACTGGTCCCGGTCGCGGGCCCAGTAGATGTCCACGCGGGCGATCCGCTGCTCGTCGTCCCACGCGAGCTCAATCCAATGGGGGTCGGGCGTCTCCGCCGAGGCCCACGCCACCTCGGCCCACCGGCCGATCTCGATCTCGTCGTTGCGCCGGCCGTCGGTGAGCGGCCCCGGCCCGTAGCCCCGGAACGCCGAGTCCACCGTCACCCGGGCGGCGGCGGCCAGGTTCGTCCCCGGGGCGTCTTGATCCCGCGGTGCGGCGGCGAACACGGGCGGCTCCTTGGGCGGCACGAACGCCGCGGGCGCCGGCGGCCGCCGCACCTCGCCCGCGTCATCCCGGAAGGGCACGGTGGCCGCCGCGAACGGCCCGCTCCTGAGCGCCCGCAGGTGGGACGGCAGCAAGTGGTCCGCGGCGAAGAGGGCCACCCCGGCCACCGCAGCGCTCCGCACGGCTTCCATCTGCTCAAGCAGCGCCTCCGGCGTGTTGGCCGACACCAACAGGCCGGGCACGATCCGGCCCACAAGCGGCCCCAGCTCATCCCAGGAGGCCATCATCGTCCGCACCAGCCTTACGTTGGAGGCGTACGCCATGGGGAACACGTAGTCCACCCAGCCGTTGGCCAGCCAGTGCTCCCAGTCTTGCCAGCGCAAATAGCGGGCTTCCCGGATCTCGGGCGTCACCGCCGCGGTCAACACCCAGCTGGGGTTCTCCGCGCGCATGGCCGCCGACAAGTCCCGCACGAAGGCGCTGACCTGCGCCTCCCGCCAGAGGTGCCACGCCATCGCCTCCTCCCGGGCGGCCGCCGAGCCGGCACCCGCCGCCGCCACCACGGCAGCTGGATCGCGGCCCGTTTCGGCCGCGTAGCGGGCCAGCGAGGCGCGCGGCACGCCGTCGCCGCAGGGCGTTTCGCTGTAGCGAATGTAGTCCAGATGGAGCCCGTCCACCGGGTAGCGGCGCAATATTTCAAGAAACTCGCGTATCAGGAACGCACGGGCCTCAGGCACGGCCGGCGACAGCCACAGGGTGCGGCCCGCCGCCGGCGGCGGCGCCGAGCGCGCCGCCTCCAAGCCGAGAACAACGTCGGCGCCTGGCGGGCACTCGGCCCACTGGGGATGGGCGGCGAGGATCGGGCCGGGAGCCGCGTCCAATCCGGCGGCGAACACCCACACCCACGGGTGCACTTCCATGCCCCGCAGATGCGCCGCGTGGGCGATGACTTCCAGCGGATCCACGGACCAGGCGGCGAAGCGAGGGTCTTGATAGGGTCCCGGGTACAGGGTATAGCCGCGGAAAACGGCTTCCGGCAGGATGACGTTGACGTTAGCCTCGGCCAGCTCGTCCAAGAGCCGCATCACGCCCGCGGGACCGCCCAGGCGCCCAAGGACGGCGTTGGAGATCCACACGGCGCGGACTTCCGCGGACGTTGCATCCGGATTCGACGGGGAATCCGGATTCATCGCCGGTGCCGTTGGAGCGCCTGACCCGGATGCGCCCGCGGGCGCATCCTGGGCCGCCGCCGGCAAGCCCCCGGCCTGGAGCCACAACGGCACGAGCAACAGCCCGATCAGCAGCACCCGCAGGCTCATAGGCGACACCCACGGGACCGGCCGCAGCGACACGACCACCGGCAGCACCGGCATCACCGGCCGTCGACGGCCACCGGCTCCTGGGGAGCAAAGCGGGTCGCCACGTAGTCGTCGAGGATGCGGGTAAACTCCTCCACAATGCCCTCGCCGCGCAGGGTGGTGAACAGCCGTCCGTCCACGTAAACCGGCGCCTTGGGTTCTTCGAACTTGCCCGGCAGCGAGATGCCGATGTGGGCGTGCTTGCTCTCCCCCGGGCCGTTGACGACGCAGCCCATGACGGCCACCCGCAGGTTCTCGACGCCCGGGTATTTCTGCCGCCATTCGGGCATGCGCCGCTCGATGTAGCGCTGGACGTCCTCGGCCAGTTCCTGGAAATAGGTGCTGGACGTCCGCCCGCAGCCGGGGCACGCGGTCACCTGGGGGACAAACGCCCGCAGTTCCAGGGACTGCAGGATCTGCTGGCACACCCGGACTTCTTCGGTGCGGTCGCCGCCCGGCCTGGGCGTCAGGGACACGCGAATGGTGTCGCCGATGCCTTCCGCCAGCAGGATGGCGAGGCCGGCCGTGCTGGCCACGATGCCCTTCATGCCCATCCCGGCCTCGGTCAGGCCGAGATGGAGCGGGTAGTCGCAGGACGCGGCCAGCTGGCGGTAGACCGCGATCAGGTCGGGGACGCTGGACACCTTCGCGCTGAGGATGATGCGGTCATGGGGCAGCCCGCACTCTTCGGCGTAGGCGGCGGACAATAGCGCGCTTTGCACCATGGCTTCCCGCATGACCTCGCGCGCGTCCTTGGGGACCGGCCGCCGGGCGTTTTCATCCATGAGCTTGGTCAGCAGCGCCTGGTCCAACGAGCCCCAGTTGACCCCGATGCGCACCGGTTTCCCGTGCAGAATGGCCTGCTCGATGATGATGCGGAAATTGTCGTCCCGGTACTTGGTGCCCACGTTGCCGGGATTGATGCGGTATTTGTCCAGGCTGCGGGCCATCGCGGGATAGCGGGGCAGCAAGATGTGCCCGTTGTAGTGGAAGTCGCCCACGATGGGCGTGCAGTAGCCCGCCTCCCGGAGGCGTTCCACGATGTACGGGACCGCCCGGGCCGCCTCCTCATTGTTGACGGTGATGCGCACCAGCTCGCTGCCCGCCTCGGCCAGGGCCCGGACCTGTTGGACCGTGGCGTCCACGTCGGCGGTGTCCGTGTTGGTCATGGACTGGATGACAATGGGGTGCCCGCCGCCGATGGGGACGCCGCCCACGTTGACCGTCACCGTAGGCCGGCGGCCCCGCTGGGGCTGCCCGTTGGCGTGTGCCTGCAACGCTGGTTTCCTCCCACAGCCCGGATGGCGCGTCCCGGGATGGCCCGCCATCCCGGCGCCGACAACCTGATTATACCATAGGCCCACAGGCGCCACCGGCCGCGCCCGCCCAAGCGGCCCCCTCCGGCAAGGACCCGCCGTGCTCGGGAGCGCGCTCGCGCTGCGGGCGGCGGACGGCGCTGCGAGCGCCAGGCAGGGGACGGCGGGTGCGGTGGGGAATACGTGGGCAAAAGGACGGAGAACCCATGTGTGCCCGCTACACCTTGACCGACACCGGCGAACTCCTCCTGCGCCAGTTCCGGCTGGCGGAGCTGCCCCCCGATTACCGGCCCCGGTACAATATCGCACCCACGCAGCCCGTCACCGTGGTCCTGAACGGCCGCGGGCGGCGCGCCGCCCAGTTTCGCTGGGGGCTCATCCCTTCTTGGGCCAAAGATCCGTCCATCGGGCGCAAGCTCATCAACGCCCGGGCGGAAACGGTGGCGGTGAAGCCCTCCTTCCGCCAGAGCTTGCGGCGGCGCCGTTGCCTGATCCCCGCCGACGGTTTCTACGAGTGGCAGGCGGTGGACGGCCGCAAGCAGCCGCTGCGCATCGTGCCCACGGGGGACCAGCTGTTGGCCTTCGCCGGCCTGTGGGACTGCTGGCGATCCCCCGACGGCGAGGAAATCTACACCTGCGTCATCATCACCACGGATGCCAATGCCGCCATGCGTCCGATCCACGACCGCATGCCGGCGATCCTGTTTCCTCCGGACTACGAGCTGTGGCTGGACACGGACGTGCAGGACCCAGAAGCCGTGCTCCCCTTGCTGCGCCCATGCCCCGACGACGCCCTGCGGGCGTATCCCGTTTCCACCCTGGTCAATTCCCCGCGCCACGACTCGCCGGCATGCATCGCCCCGCTGGAGGCGTAAAGGTCTTATGGGCGGCGCTGCGGCCGCGCCCTGCCGCCGGTCCCCGCAGCCAGCACCACGTCGAAGAGGAGGCAAGAGCATGACGACAGCGCGCCTCAACCCCGAGCTGCTCATTTACCACATCAAGCCCGAGCGGGTCCGGATCGTGCGCGACCGCGTGCGGGCCCGCTTCCCGGACCTGACCGTGCACACGGCCTCCACCCCCGCGGAGGCGGAAGCCGTCATCGATCGGGTTGAGATTGTGGCCGGCTGGGCGTTTCCCTCGCCGCTTTTGGCCAAAGCCGGCCGGCTGCGCTGGTTCCACAAGCTGGCGGCTGGAGTGGACGATGTGGTGCTTTCCGGCGCCCTGCCCGCCGGCGTGATGCTGACGCGCACCGACGGCCGCGTGTTCGCCGGCCGCATGGCCGAGTACGTCATCGCGTACATCCTGGCGTTCTGCCAGGGCATACGGCGCAGCCTGGCCCAGCAGCAGGCCCGCCGGTGGCGGCCCTTCCTGACCCGCACCGCCGCGGGCAGCACCGTGGGCGTGGCGGGCGTGGGCGACATTGGCCGCGAGGTGGCCCGGAAGGCCGCCGCGCTGGGCATGCGGGTCGTCGGGTGGCGGCGCTCCCCCGGGGCGGTCGAGGGCGTGGAACGAATGTACTCAGGCCGCGACCAGTTTCACGAGTTCTTGGGCGAGGCCGACTTCGTGGTCATCGTGCTGCCCCTGACCCCCGCCACGCGGGGTCTCTTTGACGCGGCCGCCTTCAATGCCATGCGCCCGGGAGCATACTTGATCAACGTCGGGCGCGGCGCCGTCGTGGACGAGCAGGCCCTGCTGGACGCCCTCCGGTCGGGCCGCCTGGCCGGGGCGGCGCTGGACGTCTTTGCCCAAGAGCCGCTGCCCGCGGACCACCCGTTGTGGGAGATGGAAAACGTGTACGTGACGCCCCATATCTCCGGATTGGCCCTGCCGGAAGAGGTCTGCGAGCCCTTTCTCGACAACCTGGACCGCTACCTCCGCGGTGAGCCCTTGGAGAAGCAGGTGGTGCTCGAGCTCGGCTACTGACGGCGCCATCACGCCGTGCGGGCGCCGGCACGGCCCACATCAAGGCCGACTCATTGGTCTGTGGGCAGCAGTGCCAAACGATCCCCCGGCCGCAGGCCCAGCTCCTGGGCGCGGCCGCCCGCGATCTCCAGCACCATGTTCACCGGCGCGGGCGACGTGTACGCCGGGCACAGGCCCTCCTCCGGGCATGGGGGCACGTTGTGGACGATGCCGGCCACAGTGCCGTCGGGCCGCACGAACAGGAAATCCAGCGGCACGAGGGTGTTGCGCATCCACATGGAGGGCCAGTTGAGAACGGGCCACACAAACAGCATGCCCCGATCCGGCGGTACCTCCGGCCGGCCCATCAGGCCAATGGTCCGCGCCTCGGGCGTCAGGGCCAGCTCCACGGTGAAACGGGCCAGCTCCTCACCGTCCCGCAGGATGACCACTACCCGCTCGGGAAGTCCCGTGTTGACCGGGAGCTCCTGGGCGCCGGCCGGTACGGGCGCCAATGCCGCGCTCAGCACCCACGCGGCCGTGAGCACGGCCAGGAAGGCGACACGGCTGCACCCGCGGGCGGCCCGGGGGGCCCGGGCCGCCCCGCCGCGCGGCGGCCGGCCCCCCTTGGCCTGCATGTCCGCCATCCTCCGTCCCCCTTACGCCGCGGCCGGGTTCTCGAACACCGCCGCCAGCCCTTGGCCGCCGCCGATGCACATGGTGACCAGGCCGTAGCGGGCACCCCGCCGCGCCATCTCATACATGAGCTTGACCGTGAGAATAGCCCCTGTGGCGCCTACCGGGTGCCCGTGGGCGATGGCGCCGCCGTTGACGTTGACCCGTTCCCAGTCGAGCCCGAGATCCCGCACGACGGCTTCCGCCTGGGCGGCAAAGGCTTCGTTCAGCTCGATCAGATCAATGTCGTCCAAGGACAAGCCCAGCTTGCGCAGCACCTTGCGCACGGCCGGCACCGGGCCGATGCCCATGTACTCGGGCTCCACGCCCGCGGCCGCGGCGCCCCGCAGCACCAGCTTGGGAGCCAGTCCCAGGGCACGGGCCTTGTCGGCGGACATGACCATCACCGCGGCCGCCCCGTCGTTAATCCCGGAGGCGTTGCCGGCGGTCACGGTGCCGCCTTCCTTGAAGGCCGGTTTCAGGGCCGCCAGCTGCTCCAGGGTCGTGTCCGGGCGCGGGTGCTCGTCGGTGTCCACCACTCGTTCACCCTTGCGCTCCTTGACCGTGACGGGAACGATCTGGTCCTTGAACAGGCCCGCGGCCATGGCCGCCGCCATGCGCTGCTGGCTGCGCAGCGCCACCTGGTCCTGGGTGGCCCGATCGATCCCCCACCGCTCGGCCACGTTCTCGGCGGTGACGCCCATAT
>DATCKT010000285.1:0-2060 GCA_036562195.1 Limnochordales bacterium | reverse complement strand
GGCATCGAGTGCCTCCCCTGCGGCGACAGGGCAGGACTGGAAAAAGTCCTTGCACGCCAAACTGGGGGTGGTGTAACATGAGACTTGCGGACAGGACAGCCCTCGTAACCGGCAGCACCCGTGGCATCGGCCTCGCCATTGCCCGCCGGCTGGCGGCGGAGGGTGCTGCGGTGGCCGTAACCGGCCGCAGCCAAGAGCAGGTGCAAGCCGTCGTGGACCAGCTCCAGGCGCAAGGGGCCAAGGCCGTCGGCTTCACGGCCGACCTCACCGACGGGCAGCAGGCCGAGGCCCTGGTGGAGCAGGTGGTCGAGCGCTTCGGCCAGCTGGACATTTTGGTCAACAACGCCGGGGTCACCCGGGATACGCTGTTCATCCGCATGAAGCCTGAGGATTGGCAGTACGTCCTGGACGTCAATCTGCAAGGTGTGATGCACTGCACCCGGGCGGCCGTGCGCCATATGCTGCGGCGCCGCTACGGCCGGATCATCAACATCTCGTCGGTGGTGGCGTTGACGGGCAATCCCGGCCAGACCAACTACACCGCCGCCAAGGCGGCCGTCATCGGCTTCTCCAAGAGCTTGGCGCGGGAGCTGGCGGGGCGCAACATCACCGTCAACGTGGTCGCGCCCGGGTACATCCGGACCGACATGACAGACCGACTCAGCCAGCAGTTGCAGGAAAAGTACATTGCGCAAATCCCCATGGGACGCGTCGGAGATCCTGAGGACGTGGCCTATGCCGTCGCCTTCTTGGCCAGTGACGAGAGCAAGTACATCACCGGCCACACCCTGGTGGTGGACGGCGGCCTCACGATGGGATGACCCGGTGCGTGACTGATAAGGAGGAGAGGGTCGGGTGGACGTTCTCGAGAAAGTGAAGGAGATCGTGGCGGATCGGTTGGGCGTGGACCCGGAGGAGGTTTCGCCCGAGGCGTCGTTCGTCGACGATTTGGGCGCTGACTCCTTGGACGTGGTGGAGCTGGTGATGGCCTTCGAGGAGGCCTTCGACCTGGAGATCCCGGACGAGGACGTGGAGCAGATCGCAACGGTCCAGGACGCCGTCCGCTACATCCAGGAACGCCGCGGGCAGGCCGACTGACGGCCGCCGGTCAAGATGGTGAGAAGCGCGCCGGGTGCGGCGCGCTTTCCCTATCCCTGTTGATCGATCACCCGCAGTGGGCCCGCGGGACCGGGAGGTGGTGGCATGAAACGTCGCGTCGTCGTGACGGGCATCGGCGCCGTCACGCCTGTGGGCATCGGCAAAGAGGCCCTGTGGGACGCTCTGGCACGCGGCGTTTCCGGGATCGGTCCCATTACTCGGTTTGATGCGGCGGACTATCCCACCCGTTTCGCCGGCGAAGTCCGGGATTTTGACGCAACGGAGTATATGGATCGCAAGGATGCCCGCCGGTTCGACCGGTTCGTGCAGTTCGCCTGGGCGGCGGCCCGCATGGCGCTGGAGGACGCGGGGCTGGATCCTTCCCGCGTGGACGGCGAGCGCATGGGGGTGCTGATCGGGTCCGGCATCGGCGGCATCGAGGTGTTGGAAGAGCAGGTGCGGGTGCTGGCCGAAAAAGGCCCGACCCGCGTCAGCCCCTTTCTGGTGCCCATGATGATCCCCGACATGGCCGCCGGTTACGTGTCCATCCAGACGGGTGCCAAGGCCCACAACGCCTGCACCGTCACGGCCTGTGCGTCGGGGGCCAACGCGATCGGCGATTCGGCCCGCATTATCGAGCGGGGCGACGCCGACATCATGATCACCGGGGGCACGGAGGCGTCGGTGACGCCGGTGGCCTTGGCCGGTTTCAGCGCGGCCCGGGCGCTGTCCACCCGCAACGACGATCCCCAGCGCGCGTCCCGGCCCTTTGACAAGGAGCGGGACGGCTTCGTGCTGGCGGAGGGCGCGGGGATTCTGATCCTGGAAAGCCTCGAGCACGCCCAGGCGCGCGGTGCGCGCATCTACGGCGAAGTGGCGGGTTACGGCTGCACGGGCGACGCGTACCATATCACCCAGCCGGCTCCCGAAGGGGACGGCGCTTACCGGGCGCTGCGCAAGGC
>DATCKT010000077.1:0-2071 GCA_036562195.1 Limnochordales bacterium | reverse complement strand
GCGGTGCCCGGCACGGCACGCGGCGGCACCGCGGCTTGACACTGGGTGCATGCGCGTCACCTCCCGTACCGGGATCATTCCACCGGCGCGGCGGAATTCCTGACGGGTGGTGCGCGCCGCCGTTCAATTGCCTAGGATGGCGTCCAGATCGGCGTCCAGCAGCGCCGCGAGGGAGGGAACCGTCCAGGTGGGCCGGGCCGCCTGCTGATCTGGGCGGAAGCCATGGCCAGCGACGGTCGCCGCGCCGGCCTGAATCAGAATGGACGGCAGGCCCAGGGCGTGCGCAAGGGCGATGTCGGTTTCCCACCCGTCGCCGATGACCGCGCAGTGCTCCAGCGGCACGCCTAGCCGCCGGGCGGCCCGGCGGGCCATGTCGGGATTGGGCTTGCCGAAGTACCGGGCCCGCTGGCCGGTGGCGGTTTCCAGCACGGCGGTAATGGAGCCGCAGCCGACGATGAAACCGTCCTCGTCGGGAATGGTGCGGTCGGGGTTGGTCGCGAACAGCGGCGCGCCGGCCGCGACTAAGCGGGCGGCCTGGCAGAGAGCGGCGTAGTCCAGGTGCCGCAGTTCACCCACCAGAACGGCGGCCGCCTCGGCAGGCGGACGCCCGGCTGCGCCGGACGGACCCGCGGTTGTACGGGGCCCTTCGCCCGTTGCGACTGGCACGCCGGCCTCCTCCAGCACCCGGATGAGCCCGGTTTCTCCCAGGACAAACACCGGCCGGCCGGCCAACTCCTCCCGCAGCGCGTCCGCGGCCGCGTC
Organism: Limnochordales bacterium; assembly: GCA_036562195.1. Classification (GTDB taxonomy): domain Bacteria; phylum Bacillota; class Limnochordia; order Limnochordales; family ZCTH02-B6; genus ZCTH02-B6. The sequence goes on along the minus strand of DATCKT010000077.1, from coordinate 1,309 downwards.
GGAGGCGGTGTACACCTGGGCGCGCCGGGCGGCGATGCCGCAAGCGTGCAGCTTGCGCACGTACTCGTCGGGGTGGTGGGCGGAGTTGTTGGTCAGGAAAAGGTACGGGTGGCCGCCGGTTTCCAATTTGTGGATGAAGGCGGCCGCGCCGTCCAGGCAGCGCTGCCCGCGGTAGACAACTCCGTCGAGATCGATGAAGAAAGCGGTCGGTGGCACGTTCGGGCCGCCTTTCGCGCCGGCGGCGCAGTGGTCGTCGGATTGTTGCACTTACCCCCATTATACAGCCGCGGCAGCAGGAACTCCACGGTTTGTGACAAAACGTAGCAACAACGACATCCGCTGCCTCGGGGCCCGGGGGGTGCCGCCGGTGGATGTATTCGGTGCCATCAACGCCCGCTACAAGTCGCTGAGTCCATCGGAGCGGCGCGTCGCGGCCTTCGTGCAGCAGCATCCAGAAGAGGTGGCCACCCTCTCCCTGCAAGCGTTGGCCATGCGCTGCGGCACCAGCGACGCCACCGTCCTGCGCTTCTCGCGGTCCATCGGGTTCTCCGGCTATCACGACTTCAAGTCGGCGCTCATTCCTGCCCTCTTGGAGCGGGGATCGCCCGTGCGGCGGGAGCTGGCGGGCGACGATCCTGTGGGCAGCTTCGTGCAGACGCTGGCGCGGGACGCCCTGCAGACGTTGCGGGCCGTAGACTGGGGGCAGCTGGACCTCATCGCCGACGACATCGTGACGGCGCGGCAGCGGCTGCTGGTGGGCCTGGCGGGCTCCGCCGGCGTGGCCCGGATTTTTGGGGCCTCGCTGCTCAGCATTGGGTTGCCGACGGTGTGGCTGTCGGACCGGGTGGAGATCGAGCGGTTCTGCGACCTGACCCGGGAAGGGGACGTCGTCATTGGCATCTCCCACTCGGGCGACACCGCAGAGGTGTGCCACGCGCTGGTGCGTTGCCGGGAGCAGGGCGCAACGACGGTGGCCATGACCAACTTTTCGCCGTCTCCCATCGAGCAGGGGGCGGACCACCTCATCCTGACGTCGGTGCCCGAAAGCCTGATGGGGAGCTATTCGTGCTATCCCCGGATCATGGAGCTGCTGGTGCTGGAGGTGCTCCTGACCAAGGTCACCGACAAGCTGCGGGCCAAGGACGACGGCCGCAAGCGGCGGCAGGCCGGCGCGTAAGGCGCCGGGGGCGCGGTGACGTGAGGCGGGTTCGGGGCCCTCGGCGGCGGCCCGGCGCGGCCTGAAGGAGCGTTGCCGTCCGGGGCGGCGGGTGCCGCCGCCGGGCGGCCTTGGCCGGCGGGTCGCCAAAAC
>DATCKT010000281.1:0-3782 GCA_036562195.1 Limnochordales bacterium | reverse complement strand
GGCGAGGGATCATGCTGGAGAGGCGTCTGGCGTCCTGGAAGATCGGGGGCGAGCAGGGCCAAGGAATCGATTCCACTGGCGAACTGCTGGCCATCGTGTGTAACCGGCTCGGCTACTACATCTACGGTTACCGGCAGTTTTCGTCCCGGATCAAGGGAGGCCATTCCAACTATAAGATCATGATCGGCACGGAGCCGGTCGCGTCCACATCCAGCGAACTGGATGTCCTGGTGGCCATCGATCAGGAAACCATCGACCGCAACCATCACGAGCTGGTGCCCGGCGGCGTGGTGGTGGCCGACGCGCACTTCGAGCCGGTCCTGCCCGAGGGCTGCCCGGCGCGGCTTTTGTCGGTGCCGCTGACCAAGATCGCGCAAGACGTGGGCAACCCCCTCATGCGCAACGTGGTGTCGCTGGGCGTTTCCGCATATATTCTGGGCTTGCCCCTGGACGCCTTCAAGAGCGTCGTCATGGAGCGCTTCGGCCGCAAGAGCCAGGAAGTGGGCGAGCAAAACGTGGCCGCCCTGGAGCGGGGCTATGCGTACGCGCAGGAGCATCTGCCCCAACCCGCGTGGCGGCTGGCCCCCGGCGACGGCAAGAAGCGCCTGATCATGATGGGGAACGACGCCGTCGCCCTAGGCGCGGCGGCGGCCGGTTGCCGCTTCTGCGCGGCCTACCCCATCACCCCTGCCTCTGAGGTCATGGAAAGCCTTATGGCCATCCTGCCCCGCTACGGCGGCGTGGTGGTGCAGGCCGAGGACGAAATCGCGGCCATCACCGCGTGCATCGGCGCCGGTTTCGCCGGCGCGCGGGCCATCACCGCGACGGCCGGGCCCGGCATCTCGCTGATGCAGGAAGCCATCGGCCTCGCCCACGCGGCGGAGATCCCCGTGGTCATCGTGGACACGCAGCGGGGCGGCCCCAGCACCGGGATGCCCACCAAGCACGAGCAGAGCGACCTGTGGGCGCTGCTCTACGGGACCCACGGCGACACGCCCCGCATCATCCTGGCGCCCAGCACCGTCGAGGAAACCTTCTACATGACGGCGGAAGCCTTCAACCTGGCGGACAAGTACCAGTGCCCGGTGGTGGTGGCCACGGACCTGTCCCTGGCCCTCAACAAGCAGACCGTCGAGGACCTGGACATCAAGCGGATCAAGATCGACCGCGGGGAGCTGCTCACCGACGAGGAGATCGCCGCCCAGGCCGAGCCCGACGGTTTCCGGCGCTACCGGATCACCGAGTCCGGCATCTCGCCGCGGCCCTTGCCCGGCCAGCCCAAAGGCCAGTACCTGGCCACGGGCGTGGAGCACAACGAGTTCGGCAAGGTGTCGGAGGATCCCAAGAACCGCGTCGCGATGATGGATAAGCGCCTGCGCAAGGTGCCCGCCGACCCGGCCGCCATGGGCCTCGAAGGCGTCAGCTACACCGGCCCCGAGACGCCGGACCTGCTGCTCATCGGCTTCGGCTCCTCCGTCGGGCCCATCGCCGACGCCCGCAAGGCGCTGGAAGCCGAGGGCTACAGCGTCGGCCACGCCCACGTGAAGGTGCTCGCGCCGCTGCCCGTCAAGCAACTGGCCGACCTCATGGCCCGGGCCACCCACGTCATCGTGGCCGAGAACAACGCCCAGGGCCAGCTGTTCGCCCTGATCGAGCACCGGGTCGGCAAGTACCTGCGGGAGCAGGGACTGGATATCCCGCGGCTCTTCAGCGTGCGCAAGTACGACGGAAACCCGTTCCTGCCCAAGGAGATCGCGGCGCAGGCCAAAGAGGTGATAAGCTATGCCCAAGCTGGCTGATTTCAAGACGACCGAGAAGTCCTGGTGGTGCCCGGGCTGCGGCGACTTTGGCGTCCTGGCCGCGCTGCAGAAGGCCCTGGTGGACCTGGGCGTCGAGCCCCACAACGTGGCCATCGTGGCGGGTATCGGGTGCTCGGGCAAGATCGGCAACTACATCAACTGCTACAACTTCCACGTGACCCACGGGCGGACGCTGCCCACGGCCATGGGGCTGAAGCTGGTCAACCGCGATCTGACGGTCATCGCGGCCGGCGGCGACGGCGACGGGTACGCGATCGGCGGGAACCACTTCCTGCACGCGATCCGGCGCAACGTGGACATCACCTACATCGTCATGGACAACCAGATCTACGGGCTGACCAAGGGCCAGGTGTCACCCACCAGCGCCATCGGCTTCAAGACCCGCTCGACGCCAGACGGCAACATCGAGCGCCCGGTGCGGCCGCTGCAGCTGGCCATCGCCGCCGGTGCGACCTTCGTCGCGGCCGGTTTCTCCAGCGACGTGAAGCAGCTGTCGCGGCTCATCGCCGAGGGCATCCAGCACAAGGGCTTCGCCCTCATCAACGTGTACAGCCCGTGCGTGACCTTCAACCGGGTCAATACGTACGACTGGTACAAGGAAGTCCTGCTCAACCTGGACGAGGACGAGGCCTACGATCCCACGGACCGGGGCAAGGCCATCCAGATGCTCATCGACACCGACGAGCGGGTGCGGGGCCTGGTCTACAAGGCGCCGGACCAGCCGTCCTTCCAGGACCTTTTCCCCGGGTACCGGGAAGAGCCCATCGTGCACCAGGATTGGACCATGCCCGAGGAGGACTTCGCCCAACTGCTGGAGCAGTACCGCTAAGCGCCTAAAAAGCGCGCAAGCCGACCGCAAGAGCGGCGACGGGCCCCTTTCCCGCCCGTGGGGAAGGGGCCCGCTCGCGTTTCCAGGGCGTACCCGGGCGGCCCCCGCGGCGACCGCGTCATTTGCCCGCGAGGTAGCCGCCGAGTTGAAACCTTTTGCGCTGAGTTGGGGTAATAGCAAGTGGACGGCCAGCACACGGGGCCGCACCGTCCCGGCGGCGAGCCATGGGTGGACCAGGCGGACCCCGGGGCGGAACAGCAGGCCGCGAGGTTGCGAGATCAGGCGGCAGGTGGGGGAGGCAAGCCGGCGTGACCACGGACGGCGACATCGTCCGCCTATGCCAACAAGGCCGATCCGAGGGTTTCGCCATGCTGTTGGACGCGTACCAGGGACGAGTGTACCGGCGGGCCTACAGTTTCCTGCGCAACCGGGAGGACGCGTTGGACGTGACCCAGGAGGTGTTCCTGCGGGTGGCGCGAGCCATCGGGCACTTCCAGGCGGATCGCCCCCTGTGGCCGTGGTTGCGACAGGTAACGACCCGGGCCTGCCTCAACCACATCCGGGACCACCGGCAGGGACCGGAGCCGCTGTCCCTGGACGACCAGCTGGTCCAGACGGCGACCGCGCCGGAAGACGGCGACCCGGAGCGGCAGGCGATTCTGGCTTGGGACCGGGCCCAGCTGGAGCGGGCGCTGGAAGCGCTGCCCCCAGCGTACCGGATGGTGGTGGTCCTGCGGCACCAGGAGCACCTGAGCTACGGGGAGATCGCGCAACTCCTGGACATGCCCCTGGGCACGGTCAAGACCTACCTGTTCCGGGCCCGGCAGGCGTTGAGCAAAGCGCTGCAGGGATCGGGCGAAGCGCCGGGCACGGCGGCCCGCCGTGGACGGGACCATGGCCGCCCGCCGATGGCCCCGGCCGCCGGAGGGGTGAGACGGCATGCGGTGTCTTGACGACTCGCTGCTGCAGATGCACATCGAAGGCGAACTGGAGCCCGCCGCGGCGGAGATCGTGCGGATCCACCTGGCGTCGTGCGCGCGGTGCCGGGCCGCGGTGGCCCGCTACAAGCAGCTGCTCTGGGACCTGGAACATCCCGAGGAGCCGCCGCTGCCGCCCGAGCTGGGCGCGATGCA
>DATCKT010000271.1:0-6412 GCA_036562195.1 Limnochordales bacterium | reverse complement strand
CTTCATGTACTGGCGCGTCTACCTGCACAAGACGACCCGGGGACAAGAAGTGCTGCTCAGGGCCGCCTTACGGCGCGCGCAGACCCACGCCGGCCGGGACACCGTGACGGAGCGGCTGCGGCGCTTGTGGGAAGGGAGGGGTTCGTTGGCGGATTTCCTCAGCGTCGACGACACCGATTTGCTGGTGGCCCTCAAGACCTGGGCGGCGGATGCCGACCCGGTGTTGGCCGATCTCAGCCGCCGGTTTCTCGCGCGGCAGCTGTTGAAACCGGTGTTTCCCGTTCCGGTCGCGGGCCTGGCGCCCGAGGCGCTGCCCATCGCCGCCGACATCGTGGCCCGCGCGGGTTTCCCGCCGGAAAGCTATTGCCTGCTGGATTCGGCGGCCAACGTGCCCTACGATCCCTACACCCACGCCGGCGGCGCCGCACAAGGCATCCTGGTCAAGGTGGCCGACAAGCCGCCCGTGGAAATCTCACAACTTTCGCCCTTGATCGGGGCGCTGGCTCGCCAACGGATGTCCGCCGTCAACCTGTATGTGCCCGAGGAGTGCCGCCCGGCGGTGCGGGACGCCGTGGGTTCCCTGGTGAGTGAATAGTCGGCAGCAGGCGTATACTACGGCAGGAGATTCCGGCACCTTCGTGGAAGGATTTGGGACGTGGCATGGCCTGCCGCGGGGTGCGCCGAAGCATACGGGGGGAACCATGGCTTTCCGACCAGTCGCACAACGAAAGGCCCGACGCCGGTTGCACCTCTTGCTGGCAGCGAGCTTGACCGTGGCGGTGGCCTTGCCCCTGCCCGGATTGGCGCAATCCGACGGCGGTGTGTTCCATATCGTCAAGCGCGGCGAAACCCTGTGGGACATCAGCCGCATGTACGGCGTCAGCGTGGAGCAGCTGGCACAGCTCAACGAGTTGAGCGATCCCAGCCGCATCGTGATCGGCCAGAAGCTGGTCATCCGGGAAGGGGAGGCCCGCACCCACATCGTCCAGAAGGGCGAAACCCTCACCAGCATCGCGAAGCTGTACGGCGTGCGGGTGCAGGATCTCATCGCCCTCAATGAGCTCAAGAACCCCAACCGGCTGTCCATCGGACAAGTGCTCATCATCACGCCCCGGGTGCAGCGGACGCACGTGGTGGAGCCTGGGGACACCCTTTGGCACATCGCGCGGCGCTATGAGGTGACCGTCGAGGCCATCGCGTCGGCCAACGGGCTGGCGGATCCCAGCATGCTGCAGATCGGGCAGAAGCTGGTCATCCCGTCCATCGGCGGCGGCTCCGACTCCCAGTCGCTGGCTCCCGCGAATCGCGCGGGCGGACAGCGGGTGACGTTGGCGTGGCCGGTGCAGGGGCGGCTGACGTCCCCGTTCGGCCCCCGCTGGGACCGCATGCACTACGGGGTCGACATCGCGGCGCCTACCAGTACGCCTGTCCTGGCCGCAGCGGCCGGCACGGTCACGTACGCGGACTGGATGGGCAACTACGGGCTCCTGGTCATCATCGACCACGGCAACGGGATCGAAACCCGCTACGCGCACAACTCCCGGGTCCTGGTGAAGGTGGGCGAGCAGGTGCAACGGGGCCAGCGCATTGCGCTCGTGGGCAGCACGGGCAACTCCACCGGGCCGCACGTTCACTTCGAGGTGCTGGTCAATGGGGAAAACCAGGATCCGCTGGAGTGGCTGCCCACAAAGCGTTGAGCCAGGCCCAGGCGGGCCCGGCGTCTAGATGAGCGCCGTCTCGAGTCATCGACAGCGTGAGCAACCTATACGCAACGCCGTCCCGGGGGCCTGCCGGCCCTGGCGGGGCGCCCGTTGACAGGCCGAAAGCCGCACCGTATAGTGGATCCCGGTGCGGCTCTTTCTTTGGCGCTGCCCAGCGCCGTTCCCGATTCAGCACCCTTTGCCGTCGACCATGGGGAAGGAGAAGGAGGTGTGAACGGTGCCTACGTACGAGTACCGCTGCGAGCAATGCGGCAAGTTCGACTACTTTCAGGCCATCACGGAAGCGCCGCTAAGCACCTGCCCCACCTGCGGCCAACCGGTGCGGCGCCTTATCAGCCGCAACGTGAACATCATCTTTAAAGGCCCCGGATTCCACATCACCGACTACCGCAAGTCCGGGAGCGGCAGCGGGGGCTCCTCGTCCGGCGAAGGCAAGGACGGTGCGGAGAGCGGCAGCAAGGCTTCAGTGGCTGACAAAGATCTGGACTAACGCCGCAACGATAGCCAGAACCGCAAAGATCTGCAGCGTCCAGCGCAGCGCCGGATCCATCGAGGCTCATCCTTCCGTCGAACAAAGTGCGTTGGCGCAAAAAGGTGAGGCCTGCAGGCCTCACCTTTTCATTATAACCTGCCTATGAAACCCGCTCAAGCGGCTCATTGGAGCCGGTTCCCGTTCGATCCCGTTGGCCGTCACTCCAGGGCGCGCCAGAACTCCGCCAGCCGCTCCAGCCCCGCTCTGATCTGCTCCGTCGATGCCGCGTACGAGAAGCGCAGGTAGCCTTCGCAGCCGAAGGCCGACCCCGGCACCACGGCGACGCGGGCCTCGTTGAGCAGCGCCATGGCCAGGTCGCTGGAGTTGTGGATGACCGTGTTGCCGTGCCGGCGGCCGAACACCGCGTCCACACGGGGGAAGAGGTAGAATGCGCCCTCCGGCTGCCGGCACGTGACGCCGGGCAGCGCCCGCAGGCCCTCGAGCATCAGGTCCCGCCGCTTCCGGAACGCCGCCACCATCTCCGCCACGCAGTCCTGGGGGCCGCGCAGCGCCGCCACCGCCGCCCACTGGCTGATGGACGTGGGGTTGGAGGTGCTCTGGCTCTGCAGGTCGGTCATGGCCTGGATGAGCTCCTTGGGGCCCGCGGCGTAGCCGATGCGCCAGCCGGTCATGGCGTACATCTTGGACACGCCGTTGACCAAAAGCGTCCGGGCGTGGACCTCCGGGGCCAGGGAGCCGATGCTGACGTGGGTGTGGCCGTCGTAGACGAAGGGCTCGTAGATCTCGTCCGCGATGATGAGGCATTCCGGGTGGGACAAGACGACCTCGGCCAAGGCCGCCAGCTCGTCCCGGGAATACACCGTGCCCGTCGGGTTGCTGGGGCTGTTGAGCACCAGCGCCCGGGTGCGGGGCGTGAGGTGCTCCCGCAGCTGCTCGGCCGTGAGCTTGAAGCCGGTTTCCTCAGAAGTCGGGATGATGACGGGCCGTCCGCCGGCCAGGCGCACTTGATCCGCATAGCTGACCCAGTACGGGGACGGGATGATCACCTCATCGCCGGGGTCCAGCAGCGCCTGAAACGCGTTGTACAAGGCGTGCTTGGCGCCGACGGAGACGACGACCTGATCGGGTGTATATTTCAGGCCGTTGACCTTGGCCAGCTTCTCCACAATGGCTTCCTTCAGCTCCTGGATGCCGCCCGCTGGGGTGTAGCGGGTGTATCCCTTGGCCATGGCCTCGGCGGCCGCTTCCCGGATATGCGCCGGGGTGTCGTAGTCGGGTTCGCCCACGCTGAAACTGATCACATCCACGCCTTGGCGGCGCAGCGCTTTGGCCTTGGCGTCCATGGCCAGCGTTGGTGAGGGCGCCATGGCCGCCGCCCGTTGCGAAAGCCGGACTCCCACGCTCGCTTGCATGCAGGATCAACCTCCCCGCGGATAAGTGCGCCGTCGTGCCACGATATGCCGAGGGCGTCCCAAGACGCCCCCGGCGCCGGTCAGTCGTTCGGGACCACCGTCAGCAGGACCCGCCGTGTTTCTCCAACTGCCAGTAGTAAAGGGCGGCGATGGTCTTCGCGTCCCGGATGCGGCCGTCCCGCACCATGGCCGCCAGCTCCGGCTCGGTGAACCACGCCACCGTCTCGATGTCCTCACCCTCGTCGGGCGCCGGCTCGCCCAGGGTCAGGTCCCGGGCCAGGTAAAGGTGCATCAGCTCCGTGCTGTAGCCGGGCGCCGGGTAGAAGAGGCCCAGGAACTTCCATGTGGCGGCCCGCAGGCCGGTCTCTTCGGCCAGTTCCCGAGCGGCCGTGAGGGCCGGGTCCTCGTCGGGCTGGCGGGTGCCCGCCGGCAGCTCCCAAAGGTGCTCATTGACCACCGGCCGCAGCTGGCGCACCAGGGCGATCCGCCCGTCCCGTTCGGGCAGGATGACGACCCCGCCGGGGTGGGGCAGCAAGGTGAACTCCCGCTCTACGCCCTTGACCTGGACGCGCTTGGTTTGCAGCTGAAACAGCATCGACTCTCCGGTTCCCCTTTCGCCACAGTCACCCGGGCCGCGCGGGCTTGCCTGCCAGCTCTTTTCCCGGTGGCCGGTGGTGCGCCTCCGCCACGGATCCTAACACGGCCAGGCGCCCAGATCCAGCCACCGATGTTCGCCGCGGCGCGGGGGTTTCCTGTCGCTCGCGTGCCGGGCCTTTCCTGTTCTTGGCAAGCACTGCACCGGTTTCCCGAGACTGGCAGCGGGTGAGCGCGGGGAGGCGGGATGCTCGGCAACGCAAAAACGGGATCGCGTTTTCGACCGGGTGTCAGTCTTCCGCCGGGGCGGGGTCTGCGGAAGCCCGAAAGGCGGCGAAGGCCTCGCGCCAGTCGTCCCGGGACTGGAGGAAACGCACCAGCTGCTCGATGGCGGCCAGGGTGCTCGGGCTCACGTGGTGTTCGATGCCCTCCACATCCCGCTGCACGTCGTCCTCATCCACACCCAGCAGGCGCAGGAAGTCCTCCAGCAACTGATGACGCTCCTTGATCCGCCGGCCCAATTCCTGGCCTTTGGCCGTCAGCACCAGCCCGCGGTACTTCTCGTACACGAGAAACTCCTGGTCGTCCAGGCGCTGCAGCATGCGGGTGACGGATGAGGGCTGCACGTCCAGGGAGGACGCAATGTCGCTGACCCGGGCGTAGCCCTTCTCCTCCACCAGTTCGTAGATGCGTTCCAAGTAGTCCTCAATGCTCGGCGTGGGCATGAACCTTCCCCTTTCCATCGCCGGCGGGCTTGCGCTGGCCTCATGTTACCAAAGCCGCCCGGGGTGGGGCAACCCTGCGGCCCCGGTAGCCGCTGGAAACCCCACCAGCGCCGCGGCCCGCCGGCCGCCGGCCGTCGTCGGCCGGCCGGCGGGCTACACGCGCCGCCACGGCTCCAGCACCAGCCGGGCCGCGTCCCGCCCGCGGTCGGTGAGGTGCAGGCGCTGGCCGTCGGGCCCGACGGTCAACAACCCCTGCTGCTGCGCCTGCGCCACCACGGCTTGGCTGCGCCGGGCCGGCCAGCGCAAATGGTGCTGCAGCGCCAACAGGTCGCTTTCCTGGGCGGCGGTGTGTTCCTGTTCGTGGTTGTAAAGATGTACCAGCAGCAACAGGATCTGGGCCTGGACCCGCTGCCGCCGGTGGCGAACCAGGCGTGCGATGAGCCCGTAGCGGGGGCTGGCCAGGAACGCCGCCAACAGCAGCACGCCGCACACGGTGGCCATCATGCCGCCGATGGACACATCCAGCCACATGGCGGCTTGGTAGCCGGCGATGCTGGCCGCGACCGCCAGCGCGGCGCCGCCCACCAGCACCGCCCACAGCCGATCGGTAAGCAGGTACGCCGCGGCCGGCGGCACGATGACGAAGGCGATGAACAAAATGGCGCCCACCGCGTCGAACGCCCCCACCGCCGTGACGCTGGTCAAAAACAGCAGTACGTAAAACAAGAGCTTCGGCCGCAGCCCCAACGCCTCGGCCAGGCCCGGGTCAAAGACGGCCAGCTTGAGCTCCTTGAAAAAGAGCGTCACGAACAACGCGTTCACCAGCGTGATGACGCCCATGGTGAGCAGCGACCGGGGGACGTCGTACGGGCCGATGGTCACCACGTCCAGCCAGGCGAAAGCCAGCTCCCCCAGGAGCACGGCGTGCTCGTCCAAGTGCACATCCCGGGCATACAAGTTGATCAGCAGCACGGCCAGGGCAAACAGGGCCGGAAACACAAGGCCGATGGCCGCGTCCTGCTTCACCCGCCGGGACGCGCCCAGAAGCTCGCTCAAATAGACCGTCGCCACTCCCGCCAGCGCGGCGCCCACCACTTGGTACGGCGAATGGACCTGGCCGCTGATCAGGTACACGAGCACAATGCCCAGCAAGATCGAGTGGCTGATGGCGTCGGAGTACAGGCTCGACCCGCGCAGCACTAGGAACGCGCCCACCAGCGAGGCCGCCACGCCCACGAGCGCCCCGATGGTCATCAAGACGAGATCCACGTTGTCCAGAAACGCAGCCAGCACCGGCTACTCCTCCCGCCGCTCCAACAGCCGTTGCGCCTCGGCTTGCCCCGCGGACGTGAGCTGCCATTGCCGTCCCTTGCCCAGCTGGGCGGGCACCGGTTGCACGAGCCCCTGTTTCTCCAGCTGGCGCAGCACGGGCTGCGCGTCGGCGCCGTACACCGCGTCGATCATGCC
>DATCKT010000069.1:0-3494 GCA_036562195.1 Limnochordales bacterium | reverse complement strand
GTTTTGGCTTGGGCATCCAGCAGGCGGGCTACCACATTTACGTGTCGGGCATCCCGGGCACGGGTAAGACCACGGCCGTGATGGCCTACTTGGAGGAAGTGGCCCGCACACGCCCGCCGGCATCCGACTGGTGCTACGTGCACAATCCCCAGGACTCCTACCGGCCCCTGGCACTGGAGCTGCCGGCGGGCCGGGGGCCGGAGCTGGCGCGGGACGTGGAAAACATGATCCGCAGCGCCGCGAGGGAGATCCGCGCCGCCTTTGAGAGCGATGAGTACACGGCCCGGCGGGAGCAGGTGACCAGCGCCCTGCAGCGAGGGCGGGCCGAGATCCTGCGCCAGCTGGAAGCCCGGGCCAACGGCGCCGGTTTCCTTTTGCAAGTGACGCCTGTGGGGCTGTTCTTGGTCCCCATGCGCAACGGCCGGCCCATGGGCGACGAAGAGCTGCAGGCTTTGCCGCCGGCGGTGCGCCAGGAGCTGGAGCGGCTGCGGGATCAACTGCACAGCGAGATCCGGGCGGCCATGAAGCAGACCCGGGCCCTGGAGCGGGAGGCCCGGGAGCGGCTGGAGCAGCTGGACCGGGAAGTGGTCCAGTTTGCCCTGAGCGGCGTGGTCGAGGACCTGGTGGAGAAGTACGCCGCGTTTCCGCACGTGGTGGCCTACCTGGAGGCGCTGCGGGACGACATCAGCAAGAACCTGCACCTGTTCGTCCAAGCCACCGAGGACGACGACGAGGGGCCGCGCAGCGCCCGGCAGCTGGCCCTGCGCAAGTACCAGGTGAACGTGCTGGTGCACCACGATCCCAACAATGGGGCGCCGGTGGTCATCGAGCAGAACCCCACCTACAACAACCTCATCGGCCGCATCGAGCGGGAGATGCACCAGGGCGCCCTCGTCACCGACTTCACCAACATCAAGCCGGGCGCTTTGCACCTGGCCAACGGCGGTTTCCTGGTCATCCCCGCGGAGGAGCTTTTGCGCAACCCGTTTGCGTGGGACGCGCTCAAGCGGGCGCTGCGCAACGGGCATGTGGACATCGAGGACTTGTCGGACCGCTGGGGGTTTGTGACGGCCAAGAGCCTGCGGCCGCAGCCCATTCCCATCAACCTCAAGGTGGTGCTCATCGGCAGCCTGTATCTGTTCCAGCTGCTGACCATCTACGACGAGGACTTTGCGGAGCTGTTCAAGGTCCAGGCCGACTTTGACACGGTCATGGACCGCAACTACCAGAACGTGTGCGCCTACGCCACGTTCGTGGCCGACGTGTGCCGCAGGTACCAACTGCTGCCCTTCGACGCCACGGGGCTGGCCAAGATGATCGAGGTGGGCAGCCGCCTGGCCGACGATCAGACCAAACTCAGCACCAAGTTCGGCGCTGTCGTGAGTGTGCTGCAGGAAGCCGACTACTGGGCCCGGCAAGCGGGGTCCCCCGTGGTGCGGGCGGAACACGTGCGCCAGGCCGTGGAGGAGCGGGTGTACCGCAGCAGCCTCATCTACGACCGGCTGAAGGAAGCCATCGCCCGGGGCATCCTGCGGGTGGACGTCACCGGCCGGCGGGTCGGGCAGGTCAACGGCTTGTCGGTCAGCGCCATCGGCGAGTTCGCCTTTGGCCGACCGACCCGCATTACCGCCAGCGTCGGGGTAGGCCGGGAAGGCGTCATCGACATCGAGCGCGAGGCGCGCCTCGGCGGGCGTATTCATACTAAAGGCGTGCTGATCCTGGGCGGGTACCTGACGCACCGCTTCGCCCGGGCGATGCCCCTGGCGCTGTCGGCCCGGCTCGTCTTCGAGCAAAGCTACAGCGAAGTGGACGGCGACAGCGCATCCGGCGCGGAGCTGGCGGCGCTGCTGTCGGCCCTGAGCGGGCTGCCCGTGCGGCAGGATCTGGCCGTGACCGGCTCCATCAACCAGTACGGCGAGATGCAGGCGGTGGGCGGCCTCAACCAGAAGATCGAAGGCTTCTTCGACGTATGCCGGGCCAAGGGCCTCACCGGCCAGCAGGGCGTCATCATCCCCCGCAGCAACATCGTCCACCTCAACCTGCGGGAGGACGTGGTGGAGGCGGTGGCCGCCGGGCAGTTCCACATCTACGCCATCGACCACAGCGACGAGCTCTTGGAGCTGCTCACGGGCGTGCCGGTGGGTGAGCCGGACGAGGAGGGCAACTTCCCGCCGGGCACGGTGGGTGGCCGGGTCCAGGCCCGGCTGCGGGAGCTGGCCGCCCGGCTGCGGGAAGCCTCCCAGGAGCCCGAGGAAGAGGAAGGCGAAGGGGAGGCGGACCAGGACGGCGAGGCGCCGCAGCCTGAGGATCCGCGCCGGCGGCCCGACGATGAAGGCGACTCCGACGGGGAGGACGACCCGGGCCGGGATGGCGGCCCTGACGGTCAAGGCGGTCCCCGGCGCGACGGCGGCCCTGAAGGCGAGGGCCCCGGCAAGCCCGAGCGGGACGGCGGGCCCGAGGGCGAAGGCCCCGCGGATCCCGGGCGTGACGCGGGACCGGAGGGCGAACGACGGAAACAGCGGGGCGGAGACTCGGGCGACGAGCCGGGCAAAGGCGCAAGCGGTTGAGCGCGCGGCGGGCAGGGCAACACCGGCTGACGCCTAAGCGCCAAGCCTTGCGCCGCAGTGCAGAACCATGCGGCGGGCGGTAGGGATTGGGGCCGGGACGCGCCCCGGGGACCGTAAGGGGAGGATGCCCGTGGACGGCTGGTTGACGGTGCTGACCACCGCTGGCAACGTGGCGGGTGCGGCGCTCATCTTCGCGGGAGTGGTGCGGTACATCGCCAGCGGATCCGTTCCGGCTCTCCTCATCGCCGTGGCGGTGCTGGTGGTGGGGCCGGGCGAGGACGTGCTGAAGCGCTGGGTGCGGGCGCGGGCGGCTTCGCCCAAGGATGCCGAGCGGTGGGAGACGGTGGTCGACCGGGCCACCAGTCTCTTCTTCCTGTTGCTGCTCCTGACGGCGGTCATCTTGGTGTGAGTGCAGGCTGGGCGCGAGGCGGCGGGCTCGCAGTGCGGGACCGCCGCGTTTTATTTCGGAATGGTGTGTTATGGTATTTCTCCCGCCGCATGTGTACAGTGTTGTCCGTTTTTCCTGTGTCGCCCGTGTTTGACGCGGTCGCCGAATCTTGCTAGACTAATCCAGAATGAAAGTTCGCTGAAAGTTCGCTGTCTGGGTGACTGAGCGGCAGGTGCCGCTCCCACGAACCGGATTCCCCTTGCCCAAAAATTGAAACAGGAGGGCCAGCAGGAGATGTCAGGCGACGTGGCCTTTGCGGAGGTGGGCCAAGCCGCCAGCAGAAACCGGGTTCTGGCGCGCTTTCTCCGCAATCGGCCGGGCGTAGCTGCGCTGGCGGTTGTGGTCATCCTCGTCCTCGCCGCCATTTTTGCGCCGTACATCGCCCCCTATGACCCGGACCAGCAGTTCTTCGACGGCCTGACGCTGGAAGGCATGCCCTTGCCGCCCAGTGCCCGGTTTCCCCTGGGAACAGACCTGCT
>DATCKT010000267.1:0-3229 GCA_036562195.1 Limnochordales bacterium | reverse complement strand
GCCGAGGATGTCGCCCACCGCCCCGCGCCGCACCGCTTCGTCCAACTCGGTTTCCGTGAGCGCCCCCCAGCGGACGAGGGAACTCTCATGGCTGACATCACCGATGCCCACCAGCGCCGCACCCACCGATGCCCCGGCCCGGAGCGTCTGGGCGATGCGGTGGTCGGACAAGAGGGCGTCGCGAATCTCTTCGCTGTCGACGAAGGCAGGGGTGTAGAGCATCTGCACCTGGCCGTGGAGCTTTTCGGCCACGAGGCGTGCGATGTCCAAGGGGTTGATGAGGCCGCCGGCGTTTAGCCCGCCCATGAGCTGCACGACAGTGACGTCCGCAAGCGACAGCGGCCGCAGGTGGCGAGCCACCTCCCGCAAGGTGACTCCCCAAGCGGTGCCGATGGTGTCGCCTGGGCCCAAGGTGCGCTCGAGATATATGGCGCCGAACTGTCCCAGCGCTTCGCGGGTTTGTTGCTCGGTTTCCCCCGTCGGAACGACGACCGCATCCTTGAGCCCAAAGACTTGGCGCAGCCGCTCTTCCAGCTCGACAAAGCGCAGCGACGGATGATCGATGCGGATCTGAACGATGCCCTCTTCCCGCGCCCGGGCCAGCAGGCGCAGCACTTTGACGCGCGAGAGGCCCAGCCGGTCGGCGATGTCCTGCTGCGTCAGCCCCTGGTGGTAGTACAACCAGCCGATGCGGGCCATGAGGGCCCGTTCGTGTCCCGACGACTGCGCCACGGGCTTACCGGCTCCCCCAGCGCTCCACCGCCGCCAGGGACCGCCGCACCCCGTCTTCGCCGCCCAGCACCTCCAGGACGAACCCGCCGCCGTAGCGGTGGTCCGCCAGCAGCTGGAACATCCGGTCCCAGGCCACTTTTCCGTCGCCCAGCGGCAGATGGGCGTCCGCGCTGCCGTCCCCGTCGGAAGCGTGTACGCTGCGCAGATGGGGCAGGGCGGCCAGCAACTCGTCCTCCCAGCCGCCCGTGCTGATCATGGCGTGGCTGACGTCCAGGCAAATGCCGATGTGCGGGCTGCCCACCTCGGCGATGAGCGCCGTCAAGTCCGCGACCCGGCCGCCGATGAGGGTGCCGTGGGTGTCCCCCAGGTTCTCAATCATGACGGTGACGCCCAACTCGCCCGCACGGCGCCCCAGCTCGGCCAGGGAAGCCACCGTGCGGCGCCAGGCCGCGGCCCGCTGGTCTGGATCGGAATAAATGGTTCCGTCCGACGGGTGGACCACCACGTGCCGGCAGTCCAGCGCCGCCGCCACCTCCAGCGCCCGGCCGATGGTGGCCACGGCTGTCCGGCGCTCCTCCTCCCGGGGTGCGGCAAGGTTGAGCCCCCGGAAGGGCGCATGCAAGCTGAAAAGGCTCAACCCCAGCCGGTCCACGACGGCGGCCACTTCCTTTAAGTCGGGCAAGTCCCGGCGCGGGTCGAGGTGGGCCTCGTCGGCCGACACCTCCAGCGCCGCCGCGCCCAGCAGGTGCATCACGTCCAGGGCCTCAAAGAGCGGCCGGTCTGCAAACACCCATGTAGAAACCGCTACCCGCCAACTTTGTCCCACACGCCGTCCCCCCCTGGTACTGTGGATCTATCCAGCGCCATGCGTTCAAGCCCTCGTTCTCATCGCGGCGACCGGGGACTACGCGCGGCCCCGGACGAGGCGGGCCCGCCGCTCCTCCAGCGCCGCGACTGCATCAGCGGGTGCGGAGACCGATCCGATGGACCGGTCCACCGTGGAACCCGGCCCGTGGAAATCGGTACCGCCGGTGATCACGAGATCGTATTTCGCCGCCAGTGTGAGAAACCGTTCGGTGTCTACCTGCGAGTGCTCGGGGTAGTAGCATTCGAGGCCCTGCAGGCCTGCCGCCACCAGTCTGGGGATGATCTCCGGGTGCTGCATACGCCCCGGGTGGGCGAGCACCGGCACGCCGCCGGCGGCCAGCACCGCGCGCACCGCGTCTTCGGGCGCAAAAGGCTCGTGGGGCACGTAGGCCGGGCCGCCCGTGTACAGGTACCGCCGGAACGCCTCCTCCACCGAACCGACCAAACCCGCCTCCACCAACGCCCTGGCCACATGGGGCCGGGTGATGCTGCCGTCCTGGGCGATGCGGAGCACTTGGTCGAGGGTGATGGGAAACCCGAGTTGCTGCAGGCGCTCCACCATGCGCTGGCCGCGCCGCACCCGCGCCTCGCGGCGGCGGGCCAGCAGTGCTTGAAAGTCCTCCTGCTCGGGCGGGATGAGGTAGCCCAGGATGTGCACTTCGCCGTAAGTACGATCGGTATTGAGTTCCACGCCGGGGATCAGGCGGATGCCCAGCCGGGCGGCGGCTGCCATGGCTTCCGGCACGCCGGCCATGGTGTCGTGGTCGGTCAAGGCCAGCACCGAGACGCCCGCGGCGTGGGCCGCTTCGACGACGGCCGCCGGCGCGAGGGTTCCGTCGGAGGCGGTGGAGTGCACGTGCAGGTCGATCAACACGCCGATCCCTTCCTTGTTGCCGTGGCAGGCTGGCGCCGGCCCCAAATCCGCCTGCTGCCGCCGGCGCCATCGCAAACCTTGGGCGTGCGACCGCGCGCCGGTTCCTGCAGGTGTTCGCGGCAGGCGATCCGCACGGCGGGCGGTGCGGCACCCGCGCCTTGGGGTCCCGCTGGTTGGTGCGGTGCCGCCAAGCGGCGCAGGCTAGCCCTTTTGGGTGAGGATATCCTGAAACCCCTTGATGTGTTCGGCCTGCAAGGGCTGTTCGGTTTCCACGTAAATGCGGTGGAGGTTGCCCAGCATGCGCAGGAGAATGGCCCGGGGCTTCATGGGCTTGAGGAAATGTTCGCGGAATGGGTAGCCCATGGCCCGCACGTGGCGAATGCAGTCCTCCCGCGTCAGCAGGCGGCCGCGGTGGAACGGGTCGATCCAGATGGTTTCCTCCGGATGCGAGAAACGCACCAGGAAGTGGCCCGGCAGGCCCACGCCGTGAACCGGCAATCCCAGGCGCTGCCCCACCAGCAGGTAGATGACGGAGAGGGTGATGGGAATGCCCCGCTTGCGGTCGATGACCCGGTTGAGACAGCTGTTGTCGGGATCGTAGTAGCGAACGTCATCTCCCTGCAGGCCGGCTTTCTCGAACAGCTGCATGTTGACAAGGCCGATGGTGCGATAGACGCTTAAATCAGGGTCCAGGTGGGGTGCGATGGCCGCGGCCATGTCATCCAGCCAGCGCCGGTAGGGCTCCATGTCTACTTC
>DATCKT010000266.1:0-4642 GCA_036562195.1 Limnochordales bacterium | reverse complement strand
CCTCGGCCAGGGCGTACCCGAGCAGCTTCCCCTTGCGGCTGACCACGTACACGCTGGTGTCCGGGAGCACATCCCGCAGCGTGGCCGCCAGATCGGAGAACTTGACGTTGTTGCCCTCCCGCTGCATCAGTTGGGCTACCTTGGAGACCTTCTTGAAGAGGTCCACAGACATCATCCTTTCTGCTTCCGCGTTCACACGCGGTGTATTGTCCAACCCTTTGACTCTTTCAGTTATTGTCGTCCCCGTCTCCCGCCGGGTTCCCGCCAACCCGACACGGTTGGCACATTGCCATTGTTTGGATCTTTCCCAACCTTAGAGGCACAACACAAAGGTCGTAACGGTTAGCGCCCTTCCTTCCCCCTGGCCGCTCTCCCTCACGACTCCCCGCGGACGAGAAACCGGGAACCAATATTCACAAAACAGAACTTTCGCTCGCATTATATCTGGTAGCCTAACGGCTTGTCAACACGTTCGTGAAACCTTTCTCAAACCCAGGCGCGCCCCAGCGCGAAAGGCGCGGCAAGCTGCCCCACCCCGCCATTGCCGGGCAACCCTGCGGACGTCCGCCGTCATGATTTGTGCCCTAGTGTAGGATTGTACTGTATAGTGTTGTGTTCTGCAAGGAGCATGTGTATACGTTGCTCCGATTGGTGCTGCGGGGAAACCGTTCAGCCGCCGCCGTAGGCCGACGGCCGCAGGGCTGTCCGTCCCGACACGCTTATTGTATACGACGCCATACGGTGTTCTCCTGCACGATGCTGAAAATTCTTCTACGAAATTTCGTGGTCCCACACCCGGCGGGCGCGCCCTATTCCCGTGGCCGCGCCGCGCACGCAAAGCGCTTGACACGCGCCGCGGGCTCTGCTACGATCAGGATTGCCGACAGGCCGAAGTGGTGGAACTGGCAGACGCGCTGCGTTCAGGGCGCAGTGGGCGCAACGCCCGTGTGGGTTCGAATCCCACCTTCGGCACCAGTTCAATAACAAAGGACGGCTCGCACGAGCCGTCCTTTCCTTTTGCTTTGGACCGGTTTACGTCGGTTTGCTGTGGCTCGACTCCGGTTGTTGTGCCGCATCTTGCGCCGCTTCTCTTCCGGACGTTGCCCGGATATGCCGTCGCGCTGTAAGACGCGGCACCCCAGCACCGGCGCGTCCGGCCTACCGGTCGCCGCGCAACGGCCGCGGGCTGAGGGACGGCCTCCCTGCCCGGGCGTGCCGTCCCCCGAGGCCCCTCTACTCCTCCCAGTGCCTGCGCAGGAAGTACAGAATGCCGATGGCGGCACCCCGCGAACGGGAGAACGTCACGGCCGTAGCCACCACGCCCAGGGCGCTGCTGATGATCAGTTGGGTGGCGATGTCGAGCCCGGTGAGCAAGTACAAGAGCAGCAAGGACAAAAGCAGAACCACGGAACCCACCGTGTAGGCCACCAGCCACGTGACCAGCCAGTCGCCTTCGCCCGCCCGCATCAGCTGCCAGCCGCACCGGGGGCACGCCGGATGCGCCTGCCCGCCCAGCTGCCCATGGGCCTCGCCGCACGCGGGACAGCGCAAGCGCCAGCCGAGCACGAAGGCGCGCCAGAATCCCGCCAAAGAAGTCATCCCTCCGCTCTAGCCATCCATCTGTCGGGCTTCCTTCTGGTTCGCCGGAAGCGGAATCCTGCCCTGCACAGGCTCGGCGGCCGCCGGGAATTCGCGGTGTACCGCCGGCATAGACGTAGCACGGACGACGCCCAACGGCGGCCGGAGAAGCCGGGCTTGGGGCCCGCCGGTCCGGCGGTGGAGCGGGGAGGCCAAGCGCGTGGTCAACATCATTTGGGCGGCGATGATCCTGGCGGGCATCGCCTTCGCCGCTCTCAACGGCGACATCGGGCTGGTCACCACCACCATCTTCGCCCAGGCGGCCCAAGGCCTGACCGTGGCGCTCAACCTGCTGGCCCTTCTCACGGTGTGGTTCGGGCTGAGCCGCATCGCGGAACAAGCGGGCCTTCTTGACGGCTTGGCGCGGCTGCTCGCGCCCCTCTTGCGCCCGCTGTTTCCGGACCTGCCCCGGGGTCACCCATCCTTGAGCGCCATCGCCATGAACATCGCCGCCAACGTGCTGGGCCTCGCCAACGCGGCGACGCCCTTCGGCCTGAAGGCCATGCAGGAGATGCAAGCCCTGAACCCGCACCCCGACACCGTCACCCCGGCGATGATCACCTTCCTCGTGCTCAACAGCGCCTGCGCCACCCTGCTGCCGGCGACAGCCGTCGCCCTGCGGGCGCAGGCCGGCGCGGCCGAACCAGCCCTGATCATCGGACCCGCGGCCCTCGCGTCGGGCGCCGCCATGGTCTTTGTCCTGCTGGTCGACATCTACCTGCGCCGCCGCACCCGCGGTTAGGGTGAGCGCCGTGGCCTCCTGGAGCGCCTGGATCCTGCCGGGGATCGTGGCCGTGACGCTGGCCGTAGCCCTGTGGCGGCGCGTGCCCGTATACGACGCCTTCGTGGCGGGCGCGACGGAAGGCGTGCGGTTGGGGCTGCGCCTCATACCCCTCATCATCGGGATCTATGTCGCCGTCGGCCTGTTCCGCGAATCCGGAGCGCTGGCTTGGCTCTCCCAGCGCGCCGCCCCGCTCCTGGCCCACGTGGGGTTTCCGCCGGACGTGCTGCCCCTGATGGTCATCCGGCCCTTCTCCAACGCAGCCGCGATGGGGGTCATCACCGACCTCCTCGCCCAACATGGGCCCGACTCGTTCGTCGGCCTGCTGGCGTCGGTCATGCAGGGCAGTTCGGAAACCACTTTCTACGTGGCCGCGCTCTACCTGGGTTCCGTCGGCATCCGGCGGAGCCTGCACGCCGTGCACCTGTGCCTCCTGGGTGACTTGGTGGGTTATCTGGCCGCCCTGTGGGTCACCGCCGCGCTGTTCCTC
Source organism: Limnochordales bacterium (assembly GCA_036562195.1). Classification (GTDB taxonomy): domain Bacteria; phylum Bacillota; class Limnochordia; order Limnochordales; family ZCTH02-B6; genus ZCTH02-B6. The sequence goes on along the minus strand of DATCKT010000266.1, from coordinate 1,733 downwards.
CTGTGAGGCCCCCATCCCGGTCGAGCCGTCCCGCCCACGCGCCCGGCGCCGCGTGTACCGGCGTCCATCCTTCGGCACACTAACGACAGGCCGCGGGCCTCCCCGCGGCCCGCGCCATGCGAACCTCGGATCCTCCGGAGCCCCGGAGGGGTGGCTTGTCCGGGAGTCATGGGCGTCGCGGCGGAACGCAGGAGGCGAGGGCGATGAACCGGAGCTGGCTGTGGGCTTTGGCGGGATTGATCGTCGGCGCCCTCCTGGGCTTCTTTGCCTTCCAGGGCGGCCTGGGCAAGGCCAGCTCCGCGGAGCGCCCGCCTGCCGCTGAAGTGCGCCGCCCACCCGCGGAAACGCCCGAAGAGCGGGAGCGCCGCGCCGTGGCCATCGCCGTCCGCGGCGTCGACGGGGAGCTGGTGGAAGCCGTGCACCCGGGCGGCGGTTGGCGGCTGGGCGTAGAAATGCGCCGCCGGCCGCCCCAACTGGATGAGCTGGAGCGCGACGCCATGCGCGCCTTCCGGGAAATCCACCGCACCGGCGCCCCCGTCGAGCGGGTGGTTGTGGTGCTCCGCACCGACCACCTCAAGGACGTCTACGGAAACCCTCTGAAGGACGTGGTCGTCGCCCGCGTGGCCCTGTCCGGCGACACCTTCCGCCGGATCAACTGGGACGGCTTCGACCCCAAGAACTTCCCCCGCGTCGCGGATGAATTCTGGCTCCACGATGAACTGCAGCAGCAGCTGGTGCAGCGCGAACAGCAGCAGACCAGTCCCGGTCAGGCGGGCGGCCAGGCGGGAGGCCAGCAAGGCGGCGGCGGCGGTGGAGGTTCCGGCGGCAGCACCGGGTAAGGCTCCGCCAAGCCCAGCCCCAATGATGGTTAACGCCCCACATGCATGGACCGCTTGCCCCGGAGCGACCCGTCGCGGGATAATGGGTCTGTGCCGGAGCACTTGCAAGACACCCGGTGGCCGGGCGGTACCCGCGCGGTGCGATCCGCGGATTCTGAAGCGCAGCGGGCAGGCTCCGGCCAAGGGAGGAAGCCGGCCCATGCGACGGTGGCCCATCGATCCGGACTACTTGATCTTCCTGCTGCTGATCCTGCCCTTGCCCTTCATCGGCATGCTGGACGTGTCGCCGCTGGTACGGCTGCTCCTGCTCATGCCCGTCGTGGTCCTGCAGGGCCTTTTCGTTTGGAACGGGCTGCGGCGCAGCCGCCCCCGCCGCTGACGGAGCGCCATCCGGAAAAGGGATGGCTCACACCTCCGCCTTCGGCGTAATGCTCTTTAGCAGCGCGTGCATGCGGCGGGTGACCGGGCCCGGCACGCCGCCGCCAATCACCTGTCCATCCACCCGCACCACGGGCATGACCTCCGTCATGGTGCCGGTCAGAAACACCTCGTCGGCCGCCAGCAGTTCGGCCCGGGAGAAGAATCGCTCCACCACCGGCAGCCCGGCTTCGCGGGCCAGCTCAATGATCAAATCCCGGGTCACCCCCCGCAGGATGAACGGCCCTGCCGGCGCGGTCACCAGCGCGCCGTCCTGCACGATGAACACGTTGGAGCTGGCGCCTTCCGTGATGCCCGTCCCTTCCCGGTCGAAGAGCGCCTCCAGGGCCCCGGCCCGGCGGGCGTGCTCCTTGGCCAAGGCATTGGGCAGCAGATTGATGGACTTGATGTCGCAGCGCAGCCACCGCTGATCCGGCACCACGATGGCCGTGGCTCCCTGCTCATACAGCGCAGGGT
>DATCKT010000240.1:0-2743 GCA_036562195.1 Limnochordales bacterium | reverse complement strand
CCAACACCACAAGGACTTCGAGGCGGCCCACGAGCATGAGGAAGGACAAATACAGCTTGGCCGAGGGCGCAAGCGAAGCGAAGCTGTAGGCGGGCCCCAGCGTCCCAAACCCCGGGCCGATGTTGCCCAGGGACGCGATGGCCGCGGCCGCGGCGGTGACGGCGTCGAGCCCCATGCCCGCCAGCACCACCACGCTGACAAACCAGATGACCACGTACAAAACGACGAAACCGGCCACGGCGCTGAAGATCCGCTCCGACACGTTCCGGTCCCCAATTCGCAGCGCCTGCACGGCTCGCGGGTGCAGCAGGCGGCTCAGCTCATGGACACCGTGCTTCACCAGCACGATCCACCGGACGACCTTGGGCCCGCCGCTGGTGGACCCCGAACTGCCCCCGACCCACATGAGCGCGAACAGCACCGCCTGGCTGAGGGGCGGCCACAGCGTGTAGTCCGCCACGGCGTAACCGGTGGTGGTCATGATGGAAACCGCTTGAAAAAGACCCATGCGCAGCACGGTGCCCCAGCCGGCCCCGGTTTCCCAGTGCAGGTCGAGGGCGATCAGCAACCCCGCGCCCAGCAAGAGGCCGCTGTAGACCCAAAACTCCCGGTTGCCGGCCAGCGCCCGCCAGTCGCCGAAGCGAAACAGCCGGTATTGGAGGAAGAAGTTGGTGCCGCCCAGGAACATAAAGAGCAACAATACCGTTTCCGCCCACGGGTTGGCGAAGGCCGCCACGCCCGCGTCCCGGGTCGAGTAGCCGCCGGTAGCGACGCCCGTCAGCGCGTGGTTGATCGCGTCAAACCAGTCCAGTCCCGTCAGCCGCAAGAGCAGCGCCGCGGCCGCGGTCAGCCCCAGATAGATCAGCCAAAGCACCCGGGCGCTCTCGGCCACCCGCGGCAAAATCTTTTCCGGCTGGGGTCCTGGCACCTCGGCCCGGAAGAGGTGTCCGGCGCCGATGCCGAGGCGCGGGAACACGGACATGAATAGCACGATGATGCCCATGCCGCCCAGCCACTGCAGGAGGCTCCGCCACAAAAGCAACGCCCTGGGCTGGGCCGCCAGGTTGGTCATGACCGTGGCGCCGGTGGTGGTGAATCCCGAAACCGATTCGAAGAGTGCATCCGTCCAATGGGAAAAGACGCCGGCAAACCAGAAGGGAAGGGCCCCGGCGACGCCGGCCGCCGCCCAGCCCAGGGTCACCACCCCCAGGGCCGTACGGGCGTCCAACTCGGCCTCCACGGGGCGCGCCATAAGCCCCCCCAAGAGCAGGACGCAGGCGACGGCCAGGGCGAAGGCCCGCACGCTGCCGTCTCCGGTCAAGAGCGCATAGGCCAGGGGCACCAGCATGGAAACGCCGACCAGTAGGGTGAGCCGGCCGACCAGGTAAGCGAGCAAGCGGGGCTGCATAGAGCGCTGGGATCAGCTCCGGAACAGGCTTTGGGCCCGGTCGAGGGCCTCCACGGTGCCGAACATCACCAGGTGATCGCCGACCAAAAGGCGCGTGTCCCCCTTGGGAATGATGACCTCGTCCCGCCGCACCACGGCTCCGACGACGGTCCCCTCCGCTCGGTGCAGGTCCTGGAGGCGCTGGCCTTCCGCCCGGGAACCTTTCTCCACCACCACCTCCACGGCGGCGGCGCGGCCCTCCTCCAAGAGCGACAGCGAAACCACCTCATCCCGGCGGGCCAGCTTGAGCAGCGTGGCGGCGGTAATAAGGCGCGGCACCACCGCTGCGTCGGCGCCGGCCCGCTCGGCCAGCGGCACGTAATCTTCCCGGGACAGCACCACGATGGCCTCCCGCACCCCCAGCTGCTTGGCGGCGATGGTGGCCAGCAGGTTGGTGGAGTCGTCGTTGGTGGCCGCCACCAGCGCGTCGGAGCGCTCCACCAACTCCTCCCGCAGGACCTCCAGCTTCTCGCCGTCGCCGCAGATGATGAGCACCCCGGACAAGGCGGCCGCGAGCTCGCTGCAGCGCCTGGGGTTCTTCTCAATCAGTTTGACCTCTACGCCCCGCCGCTGCCCGGAGGCAAGCAGCTGGGCCAAAGGAAACCCGATGCGCCCGCCCCCGACGATGGTGATCTCCCGCAAGGGCCGGGCCGGCGAGCCCACCAGGGATCGGATGGCGGCGAAGTTGCCCGTGCGCCCGACCAGGTAAATCTTGTCGCCGCTCTGGATGGTCGTGTTCCCGTCGGGGATGAAGATGTGATCGCCGCGCACCACCGCGGCCACGTTGCAGTGCTGGGGCCGCACCACCCGCAGGGGACCGCGGGTGATGGGAGCATCTTGCTCCACCTTGAGCCGCACCAGGCTCACGCGGCCGCCGGCGTAGTAGCCCACGTGGGTGGCGGTGGGCGTCTTGAGCAGGCGGGCGATCTCCAGTGCCGCCGCCTGCTCGGGGTTGACCACCACATCAATGCCCAGCTGCTGATGGGTGAAGGCCGGATCGTCGCCGGCCAAATAGTCGCTGTTGCGCACCCGGGCGGCACAGACGGGGACTCCAAAGCGCTTGGCGGTCAGGCAGGCGATGATGTTGACCTCGTCGGGTCCGGCCACCGCGATGAGCAGGTCGGTCTGCTCCACACCCGCCCGCTCCAGCACTTTGGGGCTCGCCCCATTGCCGTGGATGGCCAGCACGTCCAGGTTGTTGGTGACTTCGGACAGCGCCTCTTCCTGCTGGTCGATGACAACGATGTCGTGGGCTTCCGCGGCCAGCAGCTTGGCGATCTCGTAGCCCAGCTTGCC
>DATCKT010000215.1:0-8486 GCA_036562195.1 Limnochordales bacterium | reverse complement strand
GTGCGGACAACGCCTCGATCCACTCCATGATATAAGCCGCGGCCGGTCGGTGTTCGTCCCACGGCCGGCGGTCCGTGCTTGCGGCCCTTGGCCAACGCGGTCCGGTGGCCGGTGATTTCTGTACTTCGAGACAGCGCAAGAAGGTTCCTCCAATTGTCGGCCACGGGGCCGCCCCGCTCCGCCTGCCCCCGCCAGGAAGGCCACCGTCCGCTGCAGGCGGCTGTCCATGGGCGGGAGACGCCGGATCCGACCCCGGCGGCCAAAGCGGCCCGCCCATCACCTCGCCACCCTTTGCGGCCCGCGGCGTGCCGGCTCTCGCCAAGGGCGGCTACCGGTAAATCACGGACAGCCCAAGCCGGGACAGGAGTTGGAAGTACTCCGGGCACGTCTTGGACACGCAGCCGGGATCCCCGATCCGGATGCCCGGCACACGGGTGCCCAGCAACGCAAAGGCCATGGCTTGCCGGTGGTCGTCGTGGGGGTCGAGCACCGCGCCGGGCTGCGGCTGGCCGGGGTGGACGGTAAAGCCGTCGTCATGCTCTTCCACCTGTACCCCGAGGCGCCGCATTTGGCTGACGAAGACCCCGATGCGGTCCGATTCGTGGCGCCGGATGTGGGGCACACCGCTCACCGTGATGGGCGCGTCCGCGAACACCGCGGCCGCCCCCAGCGTCAGCGCTTGGTCCGACATGGGACGCATGTCCGCGGTGAATCCGCCCAAAAGCCGCGCCGGGCCGGTCACTTCCAGGAAGGAGGAGCCGCGGTGCACCCGGCACCCCATGCGCTCCAGCACATCCACAAACCGGGCATCGGGCTGCAAGGAGTCGTAGCCCACGTTGGTGATGCGCACGCGGCCCCCCGTCAAGGCCGCGGCGGTCAGGAAGTAGCAGGCGGTGGACGCGTCGGCCTCCAAGGTCAGCGTCCGGCCGCTGTAGGGACGCGGCCGCACCTGCACCCGGGTGAAACCGCCGACGGGCTCCACGTCCGCGCCGAAGGCTTGCATCATCTGGATGGTGAGCCCGACGTACTCGGGTTGCACCAATTGGTCGACGACTTCCAGCTCCACGGGCTGGCGGGCGTAGGGCGCAGCCAGCAGAATCCCGCTGGTGAATTGGCTGGACACCCGCCCCGACACCGCCACCCGTCCCCCGGTCAATCCCGGCCGCACCTGGATCGGAAGCTGGCCCTCCGTGGACAAGTACCCGATGTCGGCGCCCAGGTCCCGCAAGGCCGTCACCAGCGGGGCGATGGGCCGGCCCCGCAACTGCTGGCTGCCGTCCAGTTCCCAGGGGCCTTGCGCGGCGGCGGCCAGCGCGCCCGGCAAAAACCGGGCCAACGTCCCGGCGGAACCCACGTATAGGCGACCGCTGGGCCGCGGCCAGCGCCCGCCGCACCCGGACACCTCCACCGCCGTGTCCTCGACCCGGATCTCCACGCCCAGGGTGCGCAGCGCTTCCACGCACCAGTAACTGTCGTCGCTGCGCAGGATGCCGTCCAGACGCGAGGCTCCGTGCGCGAGGGCCGCGATGATCAAGGCTCGATTGGTAACGCTCTTGGAACCGGGCACGGCCAAGTCCAGGTCGGGCGCCTGGGGCGGCGGTCCCACCACCACGGTCTCCCCGGCCGGCTGCCATGCCCATGGAGATCGGCTCATATAGAAGGTGTTTCACCGTCGCTGCCCAAAACCCTGGCCCCGAGCGTCAGAATTCGCCATGCGTGGAGCAGCGTTCTCCCGCCGAACAGGCCCGTTGCCCCGCGCCAGGAGGCCCAGGCCCGCCAGGATGAGCCCGCCCCCCAGCCAGCCTACGGCGCTGAGGCGTTCGCCCAGCAACACCACGCCCAGCACGGCCGCGGTCAACGGTTCCGCCAAGGATAAGGTGGTGGCCACCGGAGCGGGCACGCGGGCCAGCCCGTGCCCGAAGAGAAGGTACGCCCCGGCCGTGGCCACCAGACCTAGATGCAGGGCCACCAGGGCCCCGCGAGGCTCCGCCAGCCACGCCCATTCGGTCCAGAACACGACCGGCGACAAAAGCAGCGCACCGCCGAAGAACGCCAAAGCCACCGTGCCGGAGGGCGGGACGGCGGTCAGCAGCCGCTTGCTGGCCACGGTGTATACGGCGAAGGCCGCACCGGCACCCAGGCTGAGCCCGATCCCGGGTGCGTTCAGCTGCCACTGGCCCCCGTCGCCCAAGAGCAACGCGCAGCCGGCCACCGCCAGGACGGTGGCCGCCGCCCAGGCCCGTCCGGGCCGCTCCGCCGCCGCGACCCACTGCACGAGACCCGTGAACACCGGCGCGCTGCCGATGGCCACCAAGGTACCCGTGGCAACGCCGGTTGCCGCCACGCCGGCAAAGAAGCAGACCTGATACAAGGCCACCGCCACGGCGGCCGCCAGCGCCGGTCCACGGCCCCAATCGGCGGCCCGCACCTGTCCCTGGCGCCAGGCCACCGCGAGCAGCGCCGTGCCGCCGATGAACAGCCGGGCCGCCCCGATGGCCACCGGCGACGCTTCGGCCGGCGCCAGCGCTTGCGCCGTGCCCGTGGTGCCCCAGAGCACGGCAGCCAGCAGGACCAGCCATTGGCCCTGCTTTGCAGCCGCGTCCCACGCCGTCATGGGGTTGAATCGGCCTCCTTCAGGGTCTAGGCGGCGGCCGGCGGCGGTTTCACCGTGAAGGGGAGGCTGACCAGCTCATGGCCGTCTACGACCATGCTGATGGAGTAAGAACCGTAGTGGGGATACCTGATCTGGGCGTACTGCACCACCAGGCTCGTCGCCCACCGGTTGCCCACCGGCGGTTTGTTGATGGTCAAGTCCGCGGTGAACGTGGGCGCGATCTCTTTGCCGTCGGCGTCGATGAGGTGGATGGCCACCTTCTTGGTGCCGGTTTCCGTCGAGGCGCCGGACAGCTGGCAGACAAAGACGAAGGGCGGGCCCGGCTGGGACAAATCTTTCACAAAAAAGTTGTCGATCCCGATGCCCAGGGCGGAGATCTTCCCGCCCGGCCCCTGTTCGGCGGCGTCACACAGGAATGCGAAGCGGACGTCCAAGACCCCGTGCCTCCCGTCCCCCATGCATGCAGCCGTTGCGCCCCGCAGTTAGAACAAGACCCGGCAAGCCGCCGGGTCTCAAAGCGATCGCGCCCGCTGGCTCCACCAGCCGAGCGCTTATGTGGTACCCCCAACGGGATTCGAACCCGTGCCGCCGCCTTGAAAGGGCGGTGTCCTAGGCCGCTAGACGATGGGGGCGCAGGACAGCCAATTCCTCATGTCATTGTATCGCGCCGCGTGCCCGCTGTCAAATGCATTGCCGAGGTTTTCGCGCGGCATCGCCGCCGGCGCTCTCGGGCCAGGCCCGCCGCGGGTCAGCCTGCCGCGGGTCGGCCCTCTTGCCGGCTGCGCTCTTCGGCCCAGCGCAGGGCCTCCTCCGCCGTCATGCCGCCGGCCCAACCCTTCTCCCGCCAGACCGGGAACGCGTCACCGGGGATAATCCGGTCAAAACCCTGGCCCAAGGTGGCCTCCAGCGTTTCGCCCGGCGTCTCCCGCACCTGGGTTTCGAAGAAATCCCGCAGGCGCATGCGCACCTGCTCGGCCACCGTCTGGTTGGCGCACGCCAGGAACAGGCGATGGGTCCTGCCCCGCAAGACCAGGGTCGTGCCGGTGAGGTGCTGCCGGGGCATGTCGTCCAGCCGGTCGCCGATGAGATCGATGAACCGCGGCGACACCACGTAGGCCAGTTCCACCCGTTCCTCCACCCGTTCCGACACCGGCGGCCGCCTCCTTTCGCAGGCTTGACCAGATGCCCGTGTTCGCCCGCGCGACGCCCGGCTGCACCCCGCCTCGAGCCGTTGCCGGCATGCGGGCCCGCTTCCGTCACCGCTCCCAAGAGGCGGCCCCACGGTCGGAATCAGCCCCCAAGGCCCACCGGCGGTGTAGGCCGGATGACCCCCAGGCACGATGGTCGACCATGGCGGCCCGTTGCGGAGGGACAACGGCGGGGACGCGGTAGCCGATGCAAACGGCAAGCCCACCGGAAACCGGCAACCCTTCTCCCGGTGGGCCTGGCGTGGTGGGCCCAGCAGGACTCGAACCTGCAACCAACGGATTATGAGTCCGCTGCTCTGACCATTGAGCTATGGGCCCCGTCGGCTGGCTCCTCGGGCAGGATTCGAACCTGCAACCCCCCGGTTAACAGCCGGGCGCTCTGCCGTTGAGCTACCGAGGAACGAAGGCGGCGCATGACGACCCGGCGGGTTCACCGCAACCTCATTATAGGGTTCCCCCGCCGGCCCTGTCAAACAGCGAACGCAAGCGAGCGGTTCAGTCGAGGAAATCCTTCAGCTTCTTGCTGCGGCTGGGATGCCGCAGCTTGCGCAAGGCCTTGGCCTCGATCTGGCGGATGCGCTCCCGGGTGACGCCGAACACCTGGCCCACCTCTTCCAAGGTGCGGGCCCGGCCGTCGTCCAGGCCAAAGCGCAGGCGCAACACCTTCTCTTCCCGGGGCGTGAGCGTGTCCAGCACGTCCTCCAGCTGCTCCTTGAGCATGAGGTAGGACGCGGCCTCCGCCGGCGCCGGCGCTTCCTGGTCTTCGATGAAGTCGCCCAGGTGGCTGTCCTCTTCCTCGCCGATGGGAGTTTCCAGCGAAACCGGCTCCTGGGCGATCTTGAGGATCTCCCGCACCCGCTCCTCGGGCAGCCCCATCCGCTCGGCGATCTCCGCGGGCGTCGGCTCCCGGCCCAGCTCCTGCAGGAGCTGGCGGGACACGCGGACCAGCTTGTTGATGGTTTCCACCATGTGCACCGGAATGCGGATGGTGCGCGCTTGATCCGCGATGGCCCGGGTAATGGCCTGCCGGATCCACCACGTGGCGTAGGTGCTGAACTTGAAGCCCTTGCGGTAGTCGAACTTCTCCACCGCCTTGAGCAGCCCCAAGTTCCCCTCCTGAATCAGGTCGAGGAAGAGCATCCCACGTCCCACGTAGCGCTTGGCGATGCTGACCACCAGGCGCAAGTTGGCCTCGGCCAGCCGTCGCTTGGCTTCCTCGTCGCCCTTCTCGATGCGCTTGGCCAGCTCCACCTCTTCCTCAGCGGAGAGAAGCGGCACACGCCCGATCTCCTTGAGGTACATGCGCACCGGGTCATCGAGACCGATGCCTTCGGGTACGCTCAAGTCGAGGGATGCGAGGTCCGGCACCATGCCGTTGGCAGAGTCTTCGGCGTCATCGGCAAACGCGTCGGCGTCCGCGCCGTCCGCGATGACGTCGATCCCCTGGCTCGCCAGACGCTCGTACACCTCGTCGATCTGCTCCGGGGAGAGCTCCACGTCCTGCAGCACGTCCATGATCTCCCGGTACGTAAGCGCGCCGCGTTTCTTCCCCCGCTGCACCAGCTCATTGATGCTGTCCAGTTCCGGGAGGTTGGGCGTGTGGCCGTCCCGTTCCGTCACTGTCTGCTCCCCCCTTTCTGTACCTTCATGCCTCAAGCAGGTCGCTCCTTAACCTCTTATACTCCACCAACAGCGTGCACAGCATACCGGCGTCGTCCTCGTCGGCGGCTTCCAGCGCCGCCAGCTGCCGTTCCAATGCTTCGAGACGCCGCCGCAACCTTTCCTCCTTCAGGCGCCGGAGCGCATCGGGCCAAGGCACCTCGGCCAGCGCCTCCAGGCCCCACACCGTCCGCAGCCAATGGGCCGGCGGACTGTCGGGCAACCCCGCCAGCCACTGGACCGGGTCCTGGGCCGGGTCGCGGGTCGCCAGCAGCCGGGCCGCCGCGGCCACCACCGGGCTCGACCAGGCCGCGGGCTCGTCCAAGACCGCTTTCACACCCGCCCTGTCCTCGCCTGCCAGGATATGCCGAAGGACCACTTGTTCGGCACTGGCCAGGCGATCTCCTCCCGCGGCACGGGGACCACGGGATGTGTGTTCGCCCTGCCGTGCAAGAAAACCTCTATTATTATGGCGTATTTTTCCCGCCCTATGACGCAAGGCTCCAGACGCGCCCCGCCGGGCCTGCCAGCGGGCCATCTCTGCCCGCACCGCCTCGGGCGCCACCCCCAGCCGCCGGGCCACCAGGTCCATGTACCCTTCCCGTTCCACAGCGCTCTCCACTTCAGCGATGACCTGTAAGGCCGCCTCCACCGCGCGCGCCTTGTCCTCCACCCGCCCGCCGGCGGGCGCCGCCGCGAGCACCAGGTTCAGCTTGTACTCGGTGAGCGGCACCGCGTTGGCCAGGGCTTCCACGAGCGCCTCCCGGCCGTGGGTGCGCGCGAACTCGTCCGGGTCCTGTCCGGGCGGCAGCGGCATCACCGCCACCCGCAGGCCCGCGGCCCGCAAGATGTCCAAGGTGCGCTGCGCGGCCGCTTCGCCCGCCGCATCCGCGTCGAAGGCGATGACGACCCGCTCCGCAACCCGAGCCAGCGCCTGGGCCTGGAATTCGGTGAAAGCCGTCCCCAGCGAGGCCACCACATTGGTGACGCCGTGCTGGCACAAGCTGATGCAGTCCATGTACCCTTCCACCACGACCACGGTGCCCGTCCGCCGGGCGGTTTCCCGGGCCAGGTGCAGGCCGTAAAGGGTACGCCCCTTGCTGAACAGGGGCGTCTCCGGCGAGTTCAGGTACTTGGGCGCCCCCTCCCGCTCCGCCAGCAAGCGCCCACCGAAACCGATGACCCGACCGGCCTGGTCCGCGATGGGAAACATGATCCGCTCCCGAAAGCGCGGGTACGGCGGCCGCCCGTCCCGGCCGGGCACCAACAACCCCGCCTCCATGGCCAGCTCCGGCGTGATGCCCGCCCGCTCCAGGAAGCGCAACAGCGCATCCCCCGCGGGTGCAAAGCCCAGCTGGAACCGCTCCACCATGGCCGGCGAGAGACCTCGCCGCTCCAGGTACGCCCGCGCCGCCCGTCCGGCGGGACCCTGCAGCATGTCCCGGTAAAAGCCCGCCGCGAGCCGGTGCACGTCCAACAGCCGCCGGCGCTGCCGCTCCCGCTCGGCGTCCACGGGCGAGCGGGCGAGGCGGCTCACGTCAATGCCCGCCTGCTGGGCCAGCTGCTCGACGGCCTCCGCGAAGCCGACGCCCGTGCGCTTCATCAAGAAGGCGAAGACGTCACCGCCCGCGTGGCAGCCGAAGCAGTGGAACAGCTGCTTCTCCGGGTTAACGGTGAAGGAGGGCGTCTTCTCCGCGTGGAAGGGACACAGGCCCACCAGGTTCCGCCCCCGGGGACGCAGGCGCACGTACTGGGAGACCACGTCGACGATGTCGACGCGGCTGCGGATTTCCTCGACCAGTTCCGGGGCATAGCGCACGGCCACCGTGTTGCCTCCCGCGCAAGCCTTCGGCGGTCCGCGGGCGGGATCCTCCCGCGCGCAAAGGGCGGGCCTTCCCAGCTGGAGAAGACCCACCCTCGCCGGGCGCGGTCGTATCGAGTTTCCGCCCGGGCGCTGCCCCGTCCCGCCCGGCGCGGACCAGCCCTCGCCGCCGCGTCCCGGCGCCGCCCGGGGCCCGCCCAGGACGGCGCCGGGACGCCCGCGGCCCCCGGCCGCCTCAGGCAACGCTACCAGCGGCGTTCTTACGCCCGAGGCGTTTCCAGGTTGGCCTGGGCGGCGGCCAGCCGGGCGATGGGCACCCGGTACGGCGAACAGCTGACGTAGTCCATCCCCACCCGGTGGCAGAACTTCACCGACTCGGGGTCGCCGCCGTGCTCGCCGCAGATGCCGACCTTGAGGTTCGGGTTGGTGCTGCGGCCCCGCTGGGTGCCGATCTCCACCAGCTGGCCTACGCCCGTCTGGTCCAGGGTGATGAACGGATCCTTCTCCAGGATGCCCTGCTCCAGGTAGGCCGGCAGGAACGTCCCCATGTCGTCGCGGCTGAACCCGAAGGTCATCTGGGTTAGGTCGTTGGTGCCGAAGGAGAAGAAATCGGCCTCCTTGGCGATCTTGTCGGCCACCAGCGCCGCCCGCGGCACCTCGATCATGGTCCCGATGGTGTAGGGGATGCTGACGCCTTCCTCGGCCAGCACCCGCTCGGCCACCTGGCGGATACGCTGCTTGAGGATCTTGAGCTCCTCCACCGTGCCGACCAGCGGGATCATGACCTCGGGAACGGGATTGCCGCCTTCCTTCTTGAGCCGGGACGCGGCCTCAAAGATGGCCTGGGTTTGCACCTCGTAAATCTCCGGGTACGTGATGGCCAGCCGGCAGCCGCGGTGGCCCAGCATCGGGTTGAACTCCTGGAGGCTCGTCACCTTGGCCCGCACCTCGTCGGGCGACACGCCCAGCTCCTCGGCCACCGCGGCCACGGCTTCGGGCTCGCGGGGCAGGAACTCATGCAGCGGCGGATCCAGCAGGCGAATGGTGACCGGTAGCCCGTCCATCACCTTGAAGATGGCGTAGAAGTCCTCCCGCTGGTAGGGCAAGAGCTTGGCCAGCGCCCGCCGCCGCGCCTCGGTGTCGGAGGCCAGGATCATCTCCCGCATGGCCTTGATGCGCTCTT
>DATCKT010000188.1:0-4075 GCA_036562195.1 Limnochordales bacterium | reverse complement strand
TGGAGCGCTTGGGGGTGCAGGTGGATTTCCCCATGGCGCAGACGTGCTGCGGCCAGCCCGCGTTCAACAGCGGTTTCCACGACGAGGCGCGCGCCGTGGCCACGACGCTCTTGGACGCCTTCGCGAACAGCGAGTACGTGGTGGCGCCGTCGGGGTCATGCGTCGCCATGATCCGCCACTACTTCCCCCGTCTTTTTGCAGGCACGCCGCGAGCCGCGGACGCCCAAGCCCTGGCGCAGCGCACCTACGAGCTGTGCGAGTTCATCGTGGAGCGCCTCAACACAACCGATCTGGGCGCCGAGTTTCCCGCCAGGGTCACGTATCACCCCTCGTGCCACGCGACGCGGGGGCTTGGCATCAAAGAAGCGCCGCTCAAGCTCTTGCGCGCCGTGCGGGGGCTTGAGCTGGTGGACCTTCCCTACGCCGAAGACTGCTGCGGCTTTGGCGGCACCTTCGCCGTGAAGTTCGCTGACCTGTCGGCGGCCATGGGCGTCAGGAAGGTGGAAAATGCGCTCAGCACCGGCGCGGACGTGCTGACGGGCCTCGACATGTCATGCCTCATGCACCTGCAGGGGCTCATCGGGCGGCAGGGCCGGGGACCGCGGGTGCTGCACGTGGTTGAGATCCTCAATAGCCGGGGAGGTGCCGCCTAAGTGTCTCACGCCGCGGCGCCCATGGAAACCATGGTCCAGAGGGTGCAGCGCGCCCTGCAGGATGCGGCCTTGGGCCGGGCCGTGTGGCGCACGACGGACGGCATGCGGTCCAATCGCCGCCGCGCCGTGGACGCGGTGGACGACTGGGAGGCAAAACGGGAGCGGGCGCGCCAGATCCGTGCCCACACCATTGCCCATCTGGACTATTACCTGGCGCAACTGGCTCAGCGGGTGCGAGCCCTGGGCGGACACGTGTACTTTGCCGAAACCGCCGGCGACGCCGTCCAATATGTCCTGGAGGTGGCGCGCCGCCACCGGGTCCGCACCGTCGTCAAGTCCAAGTCCATGGTGTCGGAGGAGATCGAGCTCAACGCCCACCTGGCCGCCCACGGGATCACCGCCGTCGAGACCGACCTGGGCGAGTACATCGTACAGCTGGCCGGCGAGCGGCCGTCCCATCTCATCGCACCAGCGATGCACAAAGACCGGCAGCAGATTGCGGCGCTGTTCAGCCAGGTGGCGGGTGAGCCGCTGCCCACCGATGCCGCCACCCTCAACGGCTTTGCCCGGCGCACCTTGCGGCGCACGTTCCTGGAGGCGGACATGGGCATCACGGGCTGCAACTTCGCGGTGGCCGAAACCGGCACCCTGGTCCTGGTGACCAACGAGGGAAACGGCCGTATGGTGACGACACTGCCGCGGGTGCAGGTGACGCTGATGGGCATGGAGCGGGTCGTGCCCACGTTGGACGACCTGGACGCCCTGCTGGACGTCCTAGCCCGCAGCGCCACCGGGCAGAAAATGTCCTCCTACACCACGCTGACCCACGGGCCCCGGCGGCCGGGAGAGCCGGACGGGCCTGAGGAGCTGCACCTTGTTATCGTGGACAACGGGCGCTCGCAGATGCTGGGGACCGAGTTTCAAGAAGCGCTCCACTGCATCCGCTGCAGCGCGTGCCAAAACGTCTGTCCCGTGTTTCAGCACGTCGGCGGCCACGCGTACGGTTGGGTGTATGGCGGGCCCATTGGCGCCGTCATCACGCCGCTTTTGCGGGATATCCGGCAGTGGGGGGAACTGGCCGACGCCAGCAGCCTGTGCGGCGCGTGCACAGCGGTGTGCCCCGTCAAGATCCCCCTGCACGACCTGCTCATCGGCCTGCGCCGGGAAAGCGAACGGCACGGGCAGGCGCCGCGGCGGTTCCGGCAAGCCTTTGGCGTGTGGCGGCGACTCATGTCCGACGCCCGGCGCTGGGAGCGGGGCCTAAAGCTCCTGCAGATCATGCAGCGGCCCTTCGTGCACGGCGGGCGGCTGCGCTGGGCGCCGCCGCCCATCGACCAGTGGCTGGCTCACCGGGAGTTGCCGGCGCTGGCCCCGCAGTCCTTCCGCCAGTGGTGGCGCGCGGAGCGGGGGGGATGACCTGTGGCCATCCACGGCACTACCAATCCGGATGAGGAGGGAGCCGTGGCCGGTGCCGAGGCCGCCGTGGCCGGCACTACGATGGCCCACTCCGGCATGACGACAGACGCCCACGAAGAGCGCTTCCTGGCCAGGCTGCGCGCCAAGCTGGTCACGAGCCCCCGTCCCCCGCACCCTGGGCCCAGGCCGCCCGCGGGCCGGGCGGAGGGCGGCCCCGCAGGGGGTGGCGTGGCAGGGGTGCCTACTGCAGAGGCGCCGGACCCGCAGCCACTGGTGGAGCGCTTCGCCCGGGAGCTTGCGGTCGTCGGCGGCCGGGCTGAGTACTGCGCGACGCCGGAGGATCTCGCCTCCCGCCTGGCCGCCGCGTGCCGGGAGGCGGGCGTGAACACCGTGGTGCTCGAGGCCGACCCCCGTTGGGCGCTGCCCGGCATGCTTCCGTGGAGACAGGCCGTAGAGGAGGCCGTGGAACGGATCGACTGCGAACTCATCGTCCCAGGCGACCGCGGCCCCCATCGGGAAGCGGCCGCCCAGGCGGGCGCCGGGTTGACGATCGCTGACTTTGCCGTGGCCGATACCGGTACCGTGGGCTTGTGGACGGGGCCGGGGCGGGCGCGCGTCACGAGCCTCCTGCCGCCGGTGCATTTGGTGCTGCTGCCGCTGGCCGCGCTGGTAGCCACTCGCGCTGAGGCGCTGCGGCGCTTGGCCGTCAAGGCGGAACAGGAGGGATGGCCGTCCCAGGTCATGTTCATCACAGGGCCCAGCCGCACCGGCGACATCGAAGGCGAACTCACGGTAGGCGTGCACGGTCCCGGCCAAGTGCTGGTGTTCATCGTCCCGGCGGCCGGCGGGGCGCACGCGGGGCGGTAAGTGCACGACAACTCTCGATCAATACTGGAGAAATGCGGTATACGCTCCGGGGGCAGGCAGGAATCGGAGCGGCAAGAGATGTATACTGGTCTACGACGACTGAGGACCAGAGTTGATTCCACTGGATCGTGACCGTTCCGCTGCTCGTCAACGGGCTGCGAAAAGCCATTAGCCGATAGCCTGGGCAGCATCAGCACACCGGGGGGCGGCTTTCCGCGCCGTGCGGGAGAGCCGCTCGAGGGCCGGCGGATGCTGTTTTTTTGATTTTCGTTGGTTCTGCAGGCGCCGGCCGCCGGGCCGTGGGGCGCCCGGGTCCAGGCGGCCCCGGGACGGCCGCCGTGCGGGATGTTGGGGGGCACCGACGCATGAAGCGCAGCGTGAGAATCCAGATGGTGCTGATGGACAACCTCATCTGGGTGATCGTAGTCGCGTTTTTCCTCATCAACGCGTTCGTGACGCCCAGGTTTGCCACGCCCACGAACATCATCAACATCCTGTACCATTCGTCCATTATGAGCATGCTGGTCCTGGGTCAGGGCCTGGTGCTCATCAACGGCCGGTTGGACTTGTCGCTGGAATCGACCCTGGCGTTCGCCGTAGGCGGCGCCATCCTGCTGACGACCCGGGCTTTTCCAGTCCTAAACGATCCATATATCCAAATCGCGCTGACGCTCCTCATCGGCGTGCTCATCGGGCTCTTCAACGGTTTTTGCATCGCGAAGCTCAAGATCAACCCCTTCCTGCAGACGCTGGCCAGCATGATCGTGCTGCGGGGTCTGATGCTGTACCTGGTGCCCATGTCCATCTTCCCGCTCCACCGGGTGTACACGTACCTGGGCGCGGGCCGCACGTGGGGCAACATCCCGGTTTCCGTGCCGCTGGTCATTCTCACGTACCTCGCATTTCACCTGCTCCTGCAGCGGACGCCCTTCGGGCGGCAGTTCATCGCCACCGGCGGAAACCCGCGCGCGAGCTACATCTCCGGCGTCAACGTGGACCGCATCACCATCTACGCCTACGTGCTCGCGGGACTGCTGGCGGCGGTAGCGGGGCTCCTGGCCGCCGGGCGGCAAGGATCGGTTACCAACACCATGGGCGAGGGCATGGTGCTCTTGGCCTTCGCGGGGGCGCTCCTGGGC
>DATCKT010000187.1:0-3363 GCA_036562195.1 Limnochordales bacterium | reverse complement strand
GGAAACCGGGCCGCGCTGCTGCGCAGCTCCGGCCAGGTGCTGGCTGCCGCCGCAGCGGCCACTACGTCCAAGACGGTCCACGCCGCCCGCTGGGCCACGGCGGCAGGCGGATCCTCTTCGGCGGCGAGAAACGCCACCACCGCGTCTTCCACGCGCTGGTCCCAACGTACTGATTCGGCCGCATGCGCCGCGAGCAATCCAGTCACCCTCCCAGCGGGTATTCACCCGGCCCTCCCAGCGGGTATTTCCACGGCCATTTCCGCTGCGCTCAACCCAGCCACCGTCCCAGCGGCTCGAGTGCCGGCGCCGACGGCAAGTCTTGCAGCCACGCCAGGGCCTCGCGTGCGTTGGCCTCCCCCCGTTGGGGGGCCACCAGCGTCAGGAATTTGCCCGCGAGCTCTTTCGGCCCAAAGGCCCGCTCTGGATCACCCCGCGGCACGTCGACGCCGGCGCTCAGCATGGTGCCGTCGGTGAGCAGGATCTGGACCCGGGTCGGCCGTTCGGCGGGTTCGCGGGCCGTGAATTCCGGCACTTCCACCACCTGCACCCGCTCCGCCAGCGCCAGCACCGCCGGGGTGATGGCCTCGTCGGCAAAGGCCGCGGGCCCGGCGTGGCCGTACACGATGCGGGCCGCCACCGCATAGGGCAGGCTGAAGCGAGCCTGCAGGGCGTTGCGGGGGCGGGTGACGGTGAACTTGGCCGCCTCCCGGTAGGTCAGGACCTCCACCCGCTCGATTTTGTCGGGCGGCAGGGGCGTTGACGCGGTCAGCTCGTCCAGGCTGTCCAGCGCCCCGTGCAGGTGGCGGCAAGCCGAGTGGACCTTGAAGTAGCTGTGGCGGATCTCAAAGTCGGTGCCGAGGCCCTGCGTCAAGGCGGCCGGGTTCGGTTCCCCGGCGGCCAGGGAGGCCAAACCGGCAGGCACCGCCCCTTCCAGCCCGGTAAAGCCCGCGGCGGCCATGCGGGCGGCCATAATCCCCGCCATGCCGGCCCAGCCCGTGTACGCCTGGCGCACGGTCGCGCCCTCGATGGCCGCCGCGTAGTGGGTGTTGAGCACAAACTCCACGGCCATGCGCATGGCCTGCAGGGTGGTCCCGGCATCGAGGCCCAAAAGGCGCGCCGCGGCGACGGCGGCGCCGATCACCCCCCATGTCCCGTGGGGGTGACGCCCCTGGGCCAGGGGCCGCACGCTGCGGGCCGTCCGGGAGGCCGCCTCGTAGCCGGCCACCAGGGCCACGATCAGGTCCCGGCCCGAAAGCCGGCGGTCCTCCGCCAGTGCGAGGCAGGCGGGCACCACGTGCATGCCCGGATGGCCGCCCGTATGCCGGTGACCCTCATCCAGCTCAAGCTCGGTGCCGGCGCTGCCGTTGAGGAAGGCCGCGTACCCGGGTTCCAGGCGCCGCCCCGTGGCGTAGGCCCAGGCCGACCCGGGCGGCAACGTCTCCGCCAGCCGCCGCATGTGGGGCGTGCCGTTGCCCCCGACGATGGCGCCGATGGAGTCGATCACGACCCACACGGCGCGCTCGATGACATCGTCCGGCAGGTCCTCCCACCGGAGGCCGGCCACGAAGGCCGCCAGCTCTTGTTCCGCTTGGCGGTTTCGATCGGGATGCACGTGCCCATCCCCCCGCTTGCTGAGGGCAGCCCGCCCGGTTGCTGAGAGTACCACCGTCACCGGGGGGTGCCCCGCCATGCGTACGGGCGGGTGCGCCGCGGCGAGGGCGCCACGGCGGCGACTGGCCGGTGACTGGCCGGCGCCCCGGCGCACTCCGTTTCCCACACTTACGCCGTCACGCCCCGAGGTACGCCCGGCGCAGCGCGTCGTCACCCAGGAGCTCGCTGCCCGGGCCTTCCATCACGATCCGGCCGTTTTCCAGGACATAAGCCCAGTGGGCGATGCGCAGCGCATGCTGGACGTTCTGCTCTACCAGCAACACCGCGATCCCTTGCCGGTTGATCTCTTGGCATACCTCGAAGATCTGCTGCACCAGCTTAGGCGCGAGCCCCTGCGACGGCTCATCCAGCATGAGGAGGCGGGGGGACGCCATGAGCGCCCGGCCGATGGCCAGCATCTGCTGCTCGCCGCCGCTCAAGGTCCCCGCGGCTTGCCCCTGCCGCTCCTTGAGACGCGGGAACAGGGCGAACACCCGCTCCAGGTTTTGCTCCCGCTCGGACGCGGCCCGCGGCGTGCTGGCGCCCAGCCGCAGGTTTTCCAGCACGGTCATGCGGGGAAACAGCCGCCGCCCTTCGGCCACCTGCACTAATCCCTTCTCGACGATGACGTGGGGCTCACGGCCGTCGATGCGCTCGCCGCCAAACTCGATGGTGCCGGCCCACGGCCGCAGCAGACCCGAAAGCGTCCGCAGCAAGGTGGTCTTTCCCGCCCCGTTGGCTCCCACCAACGCGCAGCACTGGCCCTCGCTTACGGTCAGCGCCACGTCGTAAAGCACTTGTACGGACCGATAGCCCGCATGGAGACCGCGGACTACCAGCATGGGGCACCCTCCTTTTGCGTCCCGTCACGCCAGCATGGCTTCCTCACCGAGATACGCCTCCACCACCTTGGGGTGACGGGCAATGTCCTGCGGCAGGCCCTGCGCGATGATCTCGCCGTGGTGCAGCACTACGATGCGCTCCGAGATGGCCATCACTGCCCGCATGACGTGTTCGATCAACAGCACCGTGACTCCGGCGGCGGCAATGCGCTTCACCAGGGCGATCATGCCGTCCACCTCGGTCGGGTTCAGGCCGGCCATGACCTCATCCAGCAGCAACAGGCGCGGGCCGGTGGCCAGGCACCGCGCCACTTCCAGCCGCCGCTGCTCGCTGGTGGTCAGGTCCGCGGCCCGCATCCCGGCACGCTCCAGCAAACCCACGAAAGCCAGCGCCGCCCGGGCCCGGTCGGCGGCCGCCGCCGGGTTGCGCACCCGGTGGTACGCGCCCACCATGACGTTCTCCAGCACGCTCAGGTGGCGGAACGGTTTCACCAGCTGGAAGGTGCGCACCAATCCCAGCTCGCAGATGGCGTGGGGCCGCAGGCCCACGATGGACCGGCCCTGGAAGCGGATGTCGCCCGCGTCGGGCCGCAGAAACCCGGACACCAGGTTGAACAAGGTGGTCTTGCCCGCGCCGTTGGGGCCGATGAGGCTGACGATGCTCCCCTCTTCGACGGCGAAACTGGCGCTGTTGACCGCCTGGAGGCCGCCGAAGCGCTTTGAGACTTGATCCACCTCAAGCAGCGCCACGGTCCCCCTCCTTTCTCGCCGCCGGACCGCCGCGCCGGCCGCGCTCCCGCCACCGCTCCGGCAGGCTCAAGAGACCCCCGGGCAGGAGCAGGATGACCGCGATGAGCACCGCGCCGTAAAG
>DATCKT010000138.1:0-8015 GCA_036562195.1 Limnochordales bacterium | reverse complement strand
GCTTCGGCCACTACCGCCTCGCTGGACTGCCCGGCCTCACCGGCGGAGGGGGTCTGCACGCCCAGGACGGTGAAGAACATCTCCAGGGCCTGACGCTTCCCGCTGATCTCGGGCGCGACCTCCCCAGAATGAACAAGGGGTAGGGCAGCATGCTCATCCACCGCTCTGCGGTACGCTGCCTCTACCCCTTCACTTTCAATCATCGCCATCAGCTGGTCGTACGTGGCCCGCCTCGCCTCCGCCTGGCTGCGCCAGAAGTCCGGATTCGAGGTGTGGGCGCTGGCCAACAGGTCCTGCTTTGCGAGCCGCTTGAACTTCTTGAGGGCCCGCAGGACCTCGGCCTCGGGAAGCTGTATCATGGCGACATCCCCCCTGGTGCGGTTATGGAACGCAACCGCCTTACCCACTAACTTCTCGGAAGCTGTCGGGAATCCTTGTTCGGACCAGGATCTCTACAGAAGGTGCCACGATGCAGCAAAATTGAAACCAGAAGGCGCACCCGACCGCCCGCGGCGCCTTGGTTGCCGATTAACCCCGCGAGCGGCGCAGGCGACGGCGAAGTCCGCCGCGCGGCTGTCTCGACCTGTACCGCCAGCCAGCCTGAGGCCGCGTTGGCTGAACTCCGCCTGTGTATAGTATGCCCTGCCGGCGATGGTATGCGCCGACCAGCACGGGCCTCCCCGTCGGCTCGCCCGCTGCAGTACGGCCTGTCACGCCCGGTAGATCGATAGACGGTAGCGGCCATCGCCCACCCGGGTCAATCCGAAAATGAAGCCCTCTTCCTTCAAAGACTGGTTGAGGAAGGTCACGAGGCGGTGGACTTCCCCCTGCAGGGCCAGCGTTTCGCTGGCGAGCACTTGGAGCTGCTGCGCCGGACCGTTGCCGATGGCGGCATCTGCGCTGACCGGGGCACCCGTTTCCGGCGACTGCTTTCCCGGCATCATCGCCCCTCCTCACCCGGTGCGGTGAGCGCGGCCATGTCCAACTGCCAGTCGCGCACCACATCCAGCGCCGCGTATTTGGTCAGGTCAAACTCGATGGGCGTAACGGATACAAACCCCGCCCGCACCGCGCCGGTGTCCGTGTTCAGATCGCCGTCGTCCAGGTCCTCCACTTGGCCGGCCATCCAGTAGTACACGCGTCCCCGCGGATCGACCCGCCGGTGGAAGACGTCCCGGTACCGGCGGATGCCTAAACGGGTCACGCGGAACCCCTTAAGATCGTTGCCCGGCGGCACGTTTACATTGAGGAGCGTACCCGGCGGCAACCCCCTGGCCACCAAGTGCTCCACCAGATACCACGCCACCCTGGCCGCCAGGGCGAAGTCCTCCGGCTGGCGGGCCTCATGGGAGTTGAGGGAAACCGCCAGCGCCGGCAACCCGGTGACGGCCGCCTCGATGGCCCCGGACACCGTGCCCGAGTAGAGCACGTCGGTGCCCAGGTTGCCGCCCCGGTTGATGCCGGAGACGACCACCGCCGGCGGGCGCTCCATGAGTTCCACACCCAGTTTCACGCAATCGGAGGGGGTGCCGTTCACGTGGAAGGCCTCCACCCCCTCGCCCATGTCAACAGGGGTCAGGAACAGAGGCTTATGGACCGTAATGGCATGACCCGTAGCGCTCCGCTCGCGATCGGGCGCCACCACCCACAGCCTGCAGTCCCGGGGCCGGGCTGCCACCAGGGCCAGCAGGCCAGGAGCCTGGATGCCGTCGTCATTGGTGATCAGTACCTGCACCGCGTCATCCCCCATGCTACGCCTGCCGCGCTCCCCCGGGACCGGTGGCTCGGCGCCGCCGAGCCCTCGCGCCCCTCCCACCAGGCGAGCCTGCTTGGGCGACGGACGCGCACCGGCCCACCCGTGGCCACCACCGACACCACCACGCCGGCGCTCGGCGTCTCGTTCGGCGCAGGCTTGTCCGCTCCTCTAGAATTCCCGGGCGATCTTGTGCTTGATGCGGCACAGGGCGTTGTCGATAGATTTCGTGTGGGTACCCAAGCGGGCGGCCATTTCCTTGTATGTGAGCCCGTTGATGTACAAGCGGAATACTTTATACTCGAACTCGCTCAGCACTTTCTTGATGTGCCGCTGGGTATGCAACAGACGCTCCCGATCGATGACCAGCGTTTCGGGATCGTCCACCTTGTTGTTGCTCAGCACTTCCATCAGGGTCCGGTCGCCTTCTACGTCGTAGATGGGCTTGTGGAGCGAGGTGTATGAGTTGAGGGGGATGTGCTTCTGGCGCGTCGTCCCCTTGATGGCGCTGATCACGTTGCGGGTGATGCACAGCTTTGCAAACGACCAGAAGGAGGAAGAACCCGGCGTAAAGTCGCGGATGGCCTTATACAGGCCGATCATGCCCTCCTGGAGCAGATCGTCGTCCTCGGCACCCTGGAGAAAGTAGGGCCGGGTCCACACGTACACCAGCTTCTGATATTTCCGCAGCAGGTAGTCTTCGGCGTCCGCATTTCCGCTTTGTGCGTGGCGGACGATCTCCTCATCGGTCATGGAGGAGAAGTCGAGCTTCAGACGGGGGGTTTCGGGGGTCTGTTCCGGCACTGGCAGGGCGCCCATGCACACACCTCTCTCCGTCCTCGGGTGGGGAGAAATTACCATCTTGGGAAATTCGCCGCACCAACGCGAACTCCTGCGCCGCGCCTCGACCCAACGCCGTCGCCAGCGGGAAAAGACCAGGACCCCGTCCGCTTCTGCCCGCCGACGGGGTCCTAGGTAAGCCCTTCCTCGCTTTTAGATCTCATACAACCCTAACCGTCTCCCCTTTCTCACGAGGCGTTGACCTGCACGTGTCCCCCCACAGCCAGACCGGCCCGCACGCCCCGGCTGACCTCCTGGGTATCGACGACGGTGGCCCGGAACGCCTTCGTCAGATAATGGCATGCCTCCCAAGGGTCAACGGTAGAGCCGCACGTGAACACGTCGATGGCCGCGTAGCCTAACTCCGGCCACGTATGGATGGCCAGGTGCGACTCGGAGATGACCACCACGCCGCTCACGCCTTGCGGGCTAAACTTGTGGAACGCCACCTCGCGCACCTCGGCGCCCGCCAACAGTGCGGCGTCCACCATGATTTGCTCGACGACCTTGCGGTCGTTCAGCACCTCAGGGTCACATCCGTACGCTTCGCACAGGATGTGACGACCCAAAGCATGCTTCATCTCTCTGCCTCCCTTGGGAAATCTCGACCTCCCCGTAATCGCCTGCCTGCGCCAGACCAGCAGCGCCGCCATCGGCTTTGGACCGTGCAGGGCAAGCAATCAAGCACCATTGTAGAAGCACGCCTCCAAAAAAGTCAATAGGCGGGCACCCGCGCCGCCAATAATCCAGCGTGCAAAAATTGTTCTATGATCCTGGTCAGCGCCAGGTGCACGTGTTCGCGGCTTAAACCGCCCTGCATGTAAACATCGTAGGGCGGCCGCATGGGCGCATCGGCGCTCAGTTCGATGGAAGAGCCCTGGATGAACGTGCCGCCCGCCATGATGACGGGCACCGAATAGCCGGGCACCTCACCGGGCACCGGCGTGACATGGGCATCCACAGGTCCCGCTTGCTGCACCGCCCGGCAGAACAACGCCACCGCCTGCGGGCTGCCCAACCGAATGGCCTGCACCACGTCGGCCCGCGCCTCGTCGGCGGCCGGCGACACGGGAAACCCCAGCGCCGCGAACACGGCCGCCGCCAGCACCGCTCCGCACAGGGCCTCAGCCACCACGTGGGGCGCCTGGAAGAAGCCGTAAAACAAGTCCCGGTTGACCCGCAGCGTCGGCCCCACCGCGTCGCCCAGCCCCGGCGCGGTCACCCGGTCCGCCGCCAGAGAAACCAGTTCCGCCCGGCCCGCCACGTAGCCACCGGCGGGGGCGAGGCCCCCGCCGGGGTTCTTGATAAGCGAACCGGCTATCAGGTCGGCTCCCACCTGCGGCGGCTCGAGATCCTCCACGAACTCGCCGTAGCAGTTGTCCACAAAGCACACCACGTCCGGCCGGCGATCCTTGACCGCAGCCACGATCTCGCCGATGCGGGCCACCGACAGGGCAGGCCGCCACGTGTAGCCGCGCGAGCGCTGCAACATCACCACGCGGGTGTTGGGCCGCAAGGCGGCCAGCACCCCGTCCACATCCACGTCGCCGCCCGGCAAAAGCGGCACCCAACTGTACTCCACGCCCAGGGCCGCCAGGCTCGTTGGCCGGGGACCCTCGATGACCTTCTGCAGCGTTTCATAAGGGGGGCCGGATGCCGAGAGGAGGTGATCGCCGGGCCGCAAAAGGCCAAATAGGCACGCGCTGATGGCGTGGGTGCCCGACGCGATCTGGGGCCGGACGAGGGCGGCCTCCGCACCGAAGACCTGGGCGTAGACCTGCTCCAGCGCTTGGCGCCCGATGTCGTTGTAGCCGTAGCCCGTGCTGCCGGCGAAGTGGGCCTCCCCAACACGGGCGGCGTGAAAGGCCGCCAACACCTTGCGCAGGTTGCGCCGCTCCAGTGCCGCGATCGCGGCCCATTGGGGCTGGACGGCTTCCCGGGCCCGCTGGACGATTTCCTCCGCCAGGTGAGCCGCGGCGGCGCGGCTGGACGGTGGGCCCGCGGTGCCTTGGGTCATAGGGCCAACTCCTCAAGCCCTTCTAGGCGCAAGAGGTAACGCTTGATATCGAGGCCGCCCGTGTAGCCGCCCAGTTTGCCGCCGGACGCGACCACCCGGTGGCACGGTACCACGATGGCCACCGGGTTTTGCCCCACCGCCTGGCCCACCGCCCGCGCGGCCCGCGGCCGCCCGACGGCGTGCGCGACCCAACCGTAGGTGCGGGTTTCACCGAAAGGGATGCTGAGCAAACACTCCCACACCGCTTGCTGGAAGGGCGTTCCCTGCAAGTCGAGGGGAAAGTCGAAGCGGGTGCGCCGGCCGGCGAAGTACTCCGTAAGCTGCGCCGCGGCCTGGCGCACCGGCCCCGGGGCTTCGGCGTCAAAACGGGCTCCAGGCTGTTCCCGGGTATAGCGGATTTCGCTGACTCCCCGCTCGCTGCCGCGGATCTCTACGGGGCCCAAGGGAGTAGCGATGGTCACGGAGCCTCGAGGAGTGATGGTCACAGAGCCTCGACCGGACATCCTCAACCTCCTGCCGCAGCATGGACACGGGCTTCCGCCGCCGCCCGGCGCATGGCCCGCAAAAGCTCGGTGACGGCCGCGATGCCCGCGGCAGGCGACTCCGCCCGCTCCAAGCGCTCCACCAACGCGCTGCCGACAATGACGCCGTCGGCGAGGCGCCCGACTTCGCGCACCTGCTCGGGCGTGGAAATGCCGAATCCCACCGCCACCGGCACGCGGCCCGCCGTGGCCTGCCGCACCCGCCGCAGCAAGTCCGCCAGTTCCGCGGGCAGCGTCGCCCGGGCGCCGGTCACGCCCGTCACCGACACGCAGTAGATGAACCCGGTGGCCACCCGAGCGATGAGGGCCAGGCGTTGGTCGGTGCTGGTGGGCGCCGCCAAGGGCACCAGCGCCAATCCGGCCGCCTCGGTGGCGGCCCGCAAGCCCGCCGCCTCCTCCGGAGGCAGGTCCGGAACGATGAGCCCGTCCACGCCGGCGGCGGCTGCCGCTTGCACGAAGGCCGTTTCACCGTGCCGGTAGATACAATTGTAGTACACCAGCAGCACGATGGGAATGGCGAGGCCGTCCCGGCGCGCGGCCGCCACCGTGTCCAGCACGCCCCGGATCGTGGTGCCCGCAGCCAGGGCGCGCTGGGCCGCGCGCTGGTTGGTGGGGCCGTCGGCCAGCGGATCCGAGTAGGGTACGCCCAGCTCGACGATGTCGGCGCCGGCCGCGGCCAGCGCGGGCAACAGTGCCGCCGTTGTCTTGAGGTTGGGGTCCCCCGCGGTCACGTAGGGCATGAGCGCGGGCCGCCCTGCGGCTGCGGCTGCGGCAAACGCCTGGCGAAGCCGGTTCACCGGACATCTCCCCTTTCCAATAGCCGGGCCACGTGCTGCACGTCTTTGTCTCCCCGTCCAGACAGGTTGATGATGATGGCCGCGTCCTTGGGCAGCTCCCGGGCCACCCGCAGCCCGTAGGCCACCGCGTGGGCACTCTCCAGCGCAGGCAAGATGCCCTCCAGGCGCGCCAGCGTCTCGAAGGCTTCCAGCGCCTCCCGATCCGTCACGGCCACATATTCGGCCCGGCCGCTGTCCTTGAGCCAGCTGTGCTCGGGACCGACGCCGGGGTAGTCCAGCCCGGCGGAGACGCTATGGGCCGGCAGGATCTGCCCGTCCGCGTCGTGGAGCAGGTAGCTTTTGGCACCGTGCAGCACGCCGGGAGTGCCCCGGTTGAGGGTGGCCGCGTGGCGACCGGTGTCCAGCCCCTCGCCTGCCGCCTCGACGCCGATGAGGCGAACGGCCTCGTCCGGCACGAACGCGTGGAAGATCCCCATCGCGTTGCTCCCGCCGCCCACGCACGCCACCACGGCCGCCGGGAGCCGGCCGGTCAGTTGCAGGATCTGACGGCGGGCTTCCCTGCCGATGACCGATTGGAAGTCCCGCACCATCAGCGGGTACGGGTGGGGGCCGACCACCGAGCCGATGACGTAGTACGTGTCCCGCACGTTGGTGACCCAGTCGCGGATGGCTTCGTTGGTGGCGTCCTTCAGGGTCCGGGTGCCGCTGGTCACAGGCACCACGCGGGCGCCCAAGAGCTCCATGCGAAACACGTTCAGCGCCTGGCGCTGGACGTCTTCCGCACCCATGTAGACGACGCACTCCAGGCCGAACATGGCGCACACGGTGGCGGTGGCCACGCCGTGCTGGCCGGCCCCGGTTTCCGCGATAATGCGGCGCTTGCCCATGCGCCGGGCCAACAGGATCTGCCCGATGGTGTTGTTGATCTTGTGCGCGCCGGTGTGGTTCAGGTCTTCCCGCTTAAGGTAGATGCGGGCGCCGCCGGCCGCCTCCGTGAGCCGGCGGGCCCAGTAGAGAGGCGTGGGCCGGCCCACGTACTCGGTCAAGTAGTGGTCCAGCTCCCGCTGGAACTCCGGGTCCGACCGGGCTTCGGTGTACGCCGCCGTCAGCTCGTCCAGAGCGGGAATCACGGTTTCCGGAACGTAGCGGCCCCCGTATTCGCCGAACCGGCCCGTGGCAAGGACGTCGGCGTCCACCAGGGTCCTGCCGGCACCGGCTGCAGGCTGCCCGCTGGCATGGTCAAGGCCGGTTGCGGGGTCGGAGCCGGCCGCGGGATCACGACCGGTTTTGCCCCCGCGCCCGACCCCAATGCCGAGATCCGCACCATGGTCAAGCCCGGTGGAGGTCCTTCGCACGGTCGACATCAAACCGCCTCACTTTCATCACGAACTCCCGCATGCGCTGGGGGCACTTCCGTCCGGGCGCCAGCTCCACCCCGCTGCTGACGTCCACCCCGTCGGGCTCCACCTGGCGCAGGGCTTGTTCCACGTTCTCCGGCCGCAACCCGCCGGCCAGCACCAGGGGCACCGCCCGGCCGTGCTCCCGGAGCCGCTCTTTGGCCAGGCACGCCAGCCGCCAATCAAAGGTGTGCCCGGTGCCGCCGGCTTGGGTCCCGACGGCCGCGTCCAGCAGCAACGCGTCGGCCGCCACGTCCTCGATGCCCGCCACGCTGGCCGCGTCCTTGACGCGCACCGCCTTCATCACCCGCCAGCCGCGGCGCCGCAGCCGGTCCATTAAGCGGTTGTCCTCTGACCCATGCAGCTGCAGCATGTCGAGACGGACTTGTTCCGCGATCCGCACCAGCGTGTCGTAGTCGGAGTCCACGAACACCCCGACGCGCAGCACAAACGGGGGCAGCGCCGCCGCCACGGTCACCGCCGTGTCCACATCGACCCGGCGGGAGCTAGGGGCGAATACGAGGCCCACCATGTCCGCGCCCGCCGCAGCCGCCGCACGGGCATCCTCAGGCGTCGTGAGCCCGCAGATCTTGACCCGGGTCACGACCCCACCGCCCTGGCAGACCCCGCAGTACGGGGTACGCCCGCAAGGCCGGCCACCGCCTGCAG
>DATCKT010000122.1:0-2670 GCA_036562195.1 Limnochordales bacterium | reverse complement strand
CGGCCAACACCGTGGTGGTGCGGGGCATCGACAAGGAACTGGTGGGCAACGTGGCGGCGACCATCCGGGCCAAGCGGCCCCTCAGCCGGTTCCGCTACGCCGACGGTCCGCGGGGCATCCGCTACACCGACGAACGGGTGGTCCTGCGGCCGGCCAAGACGGGCAAGTGACGCTGGTCGCGAAGGGACGGGGTGTGCGGATATGGCGCGGAAGCCCAAGACACGGGAGGAAGCCCGCCAGCGCCGGCACCGGCGGGTTCGCAAGAAGGTGTTCGGGACGCCGGAGCGCCCGCGCCTCAACGTCTATCGCAGCCTGAAGCACATCTATGCCCAGGTGATCGACGACGAGGCGGGCGTCACCCTGGTGGCCGCGTCCACCGTCGAACCCGAGCTGCGCGAGGCGGTGGGCGGTTACGGCGGGAACGTGGAGGCGGCCAAGGTGGTGGGGCGGGCCATCGCCCAGCGGGCGCTGGCGCGCGGCATCACCAAGGTCGTCTTCGATCGCGGGGGCTACCGGTACCACGGGCGGGTCAAGGCACTGGCCGAGGCGGCCCGCGAGGCGGGTCTCGAGTTCTGATCCCAGCCGGAAGGAGGGGACGGCGTGGCGCGTCATCGCAGGCGGCAACAGGACGGCGACGAGCTGCAGGAGCGGCTGGTGGCCATCAATCGCGTGGCCAAGGTGGTCCAGG
This sequence comes from Limnochordales bacterium, assembly GCA_036562195.1. Lineage (GTDB taxonomy): Bacteria > Bacillota > Limnochordia > Limnochordales > ZCTH02-B6 > ZCTH02-B6. The sequence goes on along the minus strand of DATCKT010000122.1, from coordinate 1,982 downwards.
GCGGCCGCCGTTTCAACTTCAACGCCCTGGTGGTGGTCGGTGACGGCAATGGCCGGGTAGGCGTCGGCATGGGGAAGGCGGCGGAGATCCCCGACGCCATCCGCAAGGCCGTGCAGAAGGCCAAGAAGAACATGATCGAGGTGCCCCGGGTGGGGACCACGATCCCCCACCCCGTGGTGGGCGAGTTCGGGGCAGGCCGGGTGCTGATGAAGCCGGCGGCGCCGGGCACGGGCGTCATCGCCGGCGGTGCTGTGCGGGCGGTGCTGGAGGTGGCCGGCATCCGGGACGTGCTGACCAAGTCGCTGGGTTCCAACAACCCGGCCAACGTGGTGTACGCGACCATGGAGGGCCTGAAGTCGCTGCGCAGCGCCGAGGAGGTGGCCCGGCTGCGGGGCAAGCCGGTGGAGGAGCTCATCGGCTGACGGAGCCTCCAGCCGGCCGCCGGGTGGAGTCGGACGACGGGGGTTGGGAGCATGGCAGGCTTGCATGAGCTGAAGCCCGCGCCGGGTGCCCGACGCCGCCCCAAGCGGGTGGGCCGCGGCATCGGCTCGGGTCACGGCAAGACGGCGGGACGCGGCACCAAGGGCCAGAAGGCGCGCTCCGGCGGGGCCAAGGGGCCGGGCTTCGAGGGCGGACAGATGCCCCTGCACCGGCGCATCCCCAAGCGCGGGTTCACCAACGCGCCCTTCCGCAAGGAATACGCCGTGATCAACGTGGAGGACCTCAACCGCTTCGAACCGGGCACGGAGGTGACCCCCGAGCTCTTGCGGGAGCGTGGCCTGATCAAGAAGGGCCGGGATGGCGTCAAGGTGCTCGGCGACGGCGAGCTGAAGGTGGCCCTGACGGTGCGGGCCCACAAGTTCAGCGCCTCGGCCCGTGCCAAGATCGAGCAGGCGGGCGGCCGGGCCGAGGTGATCTGACATGCTGGCCACCCTGGGCCGTGCCGTCAAGATCGGTGACCTGCGCGCCCGCATCCTGTTCACCCTGGCGATGCTGCTGGTGTTTCGCCTCGGGGTGCACGTCCCCACGCCCGGCGTCATCCCGGAGCGGGTCGCGCCCCTGTTCGCCAGCGGCTCGATCTTCCAGTTGCTGGATCTCTTCGCCGGCGGGGCGTTGGCGACCGTGTCCGTGTTCGCGATGAGCATCACGCCGTACATCAACGCGTCGATCATCGTCCAACTGCTGACCGTGGTGATCCCCCGGCTGGAGGAACTGGCCAAGGAGGGCGAGGAGGGGCGCCGCCGGCTGACCCAGCTGACCCGCTACGGCACCGTGGTCATGGCGCTGTTGCAGGCGGGCGGCATCGCCTACTACCTGCACCGGGCCGGCGCCCTGGAATGGCCGGGCTTCCCCGGCATGGCCGTGGTGGCCATCACGCTGACGGCCGGCACCGTGCTGCTGATGTGGATCGGTGAGCAGATCACGGAGAACGGCATCGGCAACGGCATCAGCCTGCTGATCTTCGCCGGCATCGTCTCGCGGTTGCCCCATGGCCTGGTCACCCTGACGGAGATGTGGCGGGCCGGGTCGGTGACGCTGTTGCAGATCCTGTTGCTGGTCGTGCTGGGCCTGGCGGTGATCGTCGCCGTGGTGTGGGTGACCGAAGGCCAGCGGCGCATCCCCGTGCAGTACGCCAAGCGGGTGGTGGGCCGGCGGATCTACGGCGGCCAGAGCACCCACATCCCCATCCGGGTCAACCAGGCCGGGGTCATCCCGGTGATCTTCGCGGCGTCGTTGGTGGCGCTGCCGCTGACGGTGGCCGGGTTCTTCCCGCAGGCGGGCTGGTCGCAGTTCCTCGCCCGCTGGTTCGGGTGGGGCACGCCGCTGAACACCGTCATCTACTTCTGGCTGATCGTGGGGTTCACGTTCTTCTATACGGCGATCACCTTCAACCCCCAGGACATCGCCGACAATCTGCGCAAGTACGGCGGCTACATCCCGGGCCTGCGGCCCGGACGTCCGACCGCCGAGTACCTGGCGCG
>DATCKT010000120.1:0-7720 GCA_036562195.1 Limnochordales bacterium | reverse complement strand
TTACGGGGGTGTTTCCATGGCTACTCTGCCTCGTGCACCGGAAGCGCCGGCGGCGACGGCCGGCAGGAGAACCGTCAAGCTGCTGAGCCCCACGGGCCACTTGGGCTTTACGCCCATCGAACCCGACAGCTTCTGGGTCGGCGTCGCGCAAGGGCCCGACGCGATCGTGGCCGACTCGGGCAGCTGCGACATCGGTCCCCATCCCTTGGGGGCCGATGAAGCCGCCAGTCCCCGGGCCTGGCAAGAGCATGATCTGGAACTTATCTTGACCGCCAGCCGCCGGTTGGGCGTGCCGATGATCATCGGATCCGCTTCCGACACCGGCACCGACCGGGGTGTGCGGGAGTTCGCGGCCATCATTCGGGAGCTGGCCCGCAAGCACCGGCTGGCGCCTTTCCGCATGGCCACCATCTACAGCGGCCAAGACCTGGAGGATCTGAAACGGCGCGTGGCCGCCGGCGCGTGGACCCGAGGGCTGGACGGCCGACCGCCCCTGACGGTGGCGGACCTGGAGCAGACCGACAACGCGGTGGCGGTCATGGGCGTGGAACCCATCCTGCAGGCGCTGGAGCGGGGGGCGGACGTGGTCATCGCCGGGCGGGCCTGCGATCCCGCCCTGTTCGCGGCGCCGCTTCTCCAGGCCGGTTACGGCCGTGACATCGCCTATTTCGCCGGCAAGCTCCTGGAGTGCGCCTCCTTTTGCGCGGAGCCGTTCGCCGGCAAGGAAAGCGTGCTGGGGACCGTGGAGGGCGACGCCATCGTGCTGGCCCCGATGAGCAGCTACCAGCGCTGCACGCCGGCGTCGGTGGCGGGCCATGCCATCTACGAGCGCTCGGATCCGTACCGGGAGTACTTGCCCGGCGGCTATGTGGACATGAGCCAGGTGGTGTACGAGGCCATCGACCACCGCCGCACCCGGGCGCGGGGCTCCCGCTGGGTGCCCGATGCCCGTTACGCGGTCAAGCTGGAAGGCGCCGGCAAGGTGGGCGAGCGGGCGCTGATGATCGTAGGTATCCGGGACCCGGAGACGGTCGCGCGCATCGACGACGCCATCGCCTGGTCCCGGCGCAAGGTGCGGGAGCGTTTCCAGGGCGACGCCTACCAGGTGTACTACCACGTCTACGGCCGCAACGGCGTTCTGGGCGAGCTGGAACCGGCAAAGGAGATCCGGTCCCATGAAGTGTGCGTGGTCGTGGAGGGCGTAGCGCCGACCCGCGCCGAGGCCATGGAGATGACCAACTTGGCCGGGCGGAACTTCATGTACGCCCGCCTGCCGGGGCTCAAGGGCACCGCCGGCGCGGCGGCTTTCATGAGCGACGAGGTGTTGCCGGCTAAGCCCGCCTACCGCTGGACCCTCAACCACGTCATGGCCGTGGAGGATCCCTTGGAGCTGTTCCGGCTGGAGTTTGAGGAAGTCGGCTGACCCCAAACGAAAGGAGGACCGGGAACCATGCAAACGGTCCGCCTGGCCCAGGTGGCCTCCACCATCCGCAGCAAGAACGCGGGCCCCGACTGCATCACCTTTGACATCATCTTTCGCGATCCGGAGGTCTACGAGCGGGTGAAGGCCAGCGGCGCCCTGACCGCCGAGCGCGTCCTGGGGCTGTACGGCATCGGACCCGAGCGCCTGGTCCACTTCGGCGCTTTCGATCCCGCCCGCGCCTTCAAGTTTTCCATCCGCCGGCTGCGCCCCAGCGGCAGTCCGGGAGAAACCGACGTCATGGGCAGCCAGGCGTACGCCCCGCTGTTGGACCTGGAACTTCCCGCCAGCGTCCTAGGCCTGCCCAGCTCGCCGGGGGAAGCCGCGGGAGCCCAGCGCCAGGCTGTGTCTTGAGACCCCCCTAAGGTGTGCGCCCGAGGCGGCTCGGTGCGTCGTCCGCCCGGCCGCCTGCCCGTGAGGTGCCGGCCAGCGCCTGCCGGAAGCCGCTTCCTTCCCTGGCTTGCTTCGGGTAAACTAGACGGGAAGGGAGGACATGTCCATGACGCAAGGGGGCGGCGGCACCGGCACCGCGCAGATCCGAGGCGTAGGGGCCGTGCGATCGCTGGCCTGGCGCGACGGAGCCCTTCACCTCATCGACCAGCGCAAGCTGCCGCTGGCCTTTGAAACGGTAACCTGCCGCACGGCCCGGGAAGTCGCGGCAGCCATCCGCGCTATGGTGGTGCGGGGCGCACCGGCCATCGGCGCGGCGGCGGCCTACGGGATTGCCTTGGGCGCGCGGGAGCTGGCGGCGCGCGGCGCCGACGTGCGCACCGGGCTGGAGGAGGTGGCGGCCGAGCTGCGGGCCGCCCGGCCGACGGCGGTGAACCTGTTCTGGGCCGTCGATCGCATGCTGGCCACGGCCAAGGCGCACGGGAACCTGTCTCCTGAGGAGCTGGCGGACCGGCTGCTGGCGGAAGCCCATGCTATCCTCGACGAGGACGCCCGCACCTGCCGCCGCATCGGCGCGCACGGCGCGCCCCTGCTGGAACCGGGAGGGGTGCTGACTCATTGCAACACCGGCGCCTTGGCCACGGCCGACTACGGCACGGCCCTGGGGGTCATCCGGGCGGCCTACGCGGCGGGCAAGGCGTTGCACGTGTACGCCTCGGAAACCCGCCCGTTCCTGCAGGGCGCCAGGCTGACCACCTGGGAACTGTTGCAGGAAGGGATCCCCGTCACGCTGATCACGGACAACATGGCCGCCTATGTGATGGCCCGCGGACTTGTCCGCAGTGTCATCGTGGGCGCGGACCGGATCACCGCCAACGGCGACGTGGTCAACAAGATCGGTACCTACGGCTTGGCGGTGCTGGCCAAGGAGCACGGCGTTCCTTTCTATGTGGCCGCGCCGGTTTCCACCCTGGACTTGAGCCTGCAAAGCGGCGCACAGGTGCCCATCGAGGAGCGGGCGGCCACGGAAGTGACCCACATCCTCGGCCAGCGCATCGCGCCCGAGGGCGTCGGGGTGCTGAACCCCGCCTTTGACGTGACGCCCGCGCGCTACGTCACGGCCATCATTACGGAGTTCGGGGTGGTCCGGCCCCCGTACGAGCAGGGATTGGCGCGGCTGGCGGCCCAGTCGCAAGAGAGGAGAGCCACAGGCGCATGAAGGAAGTGCGAACCCGGTACGCTCCCAGCCCCACCGGGTACCTCCATGTGGGCGGAGCCCGGACGGCGTTGTTCAACTGGCTGTTTGCCCGCCACCACGGCGGCAAGTTTATCCTGCGCATCGAGGACACGGATTTGGTGCGCTCCACCGAGGAATCGACGCGCGCCATCATCGAGGCCCTCAAGTGGCTGGAGATCGACTGGGACGAAGGCCCCGGCGTCGGCGGGCCCTACGGTCCCTACGTGCAGAGCCAGCGGCTGCACATCTACCGGGAGTACGCCGAGAAACTCTTGGCCGAGGGCAAGGCGTACCGCTGCTACTGCACGCCCGAGGAGCTGCAGCAGCGGCGGGAGCAGCTGTTGGCGGCCGGCAAGGCGCCCATGTACGATCGGCGGTGCCTGCACTTGTCGGAAGCCGAACGGCAGCGCCTGGCCGCTGAGCGGCCGTCGGTGATCCGGTTTCTCTCGCCTGACGAAGGGGAGGTCCGGTTTCACGACCACATCCGCGGCGAGGTCGCCTTCGAGAACAAGGTGTTGGACGACCTGGTGATCCTCAAGTCCGACGGCTGGCCTACCTACAATTTCGCGGTGGTGGTGGACGACCACCTGATGCGCATCAGCCACGTCATCCGGGGCGAGGATCACCTGACCAACACGGCGCGCCAGATCCAGCTGTACCAGGCGCTGGGCTGGGAGCTGCCCGAATTCGCCCATGTGCCGCTCATCCTGGGCACCGACCGCACCCGCCTCAGCAAGCGCCACGGGGCGGTGGCGGTTGGGCACTACCGGGACGAGGGCTTTCTGCCGGAGGCCATGGTCAACTACTTGGCCCTGTTGGGCTGGTCGTACGATGACCGCACCGAGATCTTCAGCCGCCGGCAACTCGTCGAGTATTTCTCCCTGGAGCGGGTATCCAAGCACGGGGCCATCTTCGACCTGAAGAAGCTCGAGTGGATGAACGGCGTGTACATCCGGGAGCTGCCCCTGGAGCGCCTGGCGGAGCTCGCGCACGAGCGGCTCGCGGCGGCGGGGCTGGTCCCCAAGGAGCTCGACGACGAGCTGCGCCGGCGTCTCGTGCGGATCATGGAGCCGCTGCAGACCCGCATCAAGACGCTGGGCGAGGTCGTGCCCGCCACCCGGTTCTTCTTCACCGATGAGCTGGAGTTCGACCAGCAGGCGGTGCAGAAGTTCCTGCACCGGGACTACGTGCCGGGGTTGCTGGCCCGCCTGATTGCGCGCTTGCTGGAACTGCACCCGTGGGACGGCGCCGGGATCGAGCAGATCTTCCGGGGCCTGGCGGAAGAGTACGGCAAGAAGCTGGGCGATGTGATTCAGCCGGCCCGGGTGGCGCTGACGGGCACGTCGGTAAGCCCGCCCATCCACGACGTCATCCACATCCTGGGCCGCACCCGCACCTGCCAGCGGCTGCGCCGGGGGGCGGAGATGGCCAAGGCGGCCTTGGCGGCGAAGGCGTCGCCGGCGCCGCAGGCGGCCGACGCGTGAGCGCACGCCGGCGGGGCTGCGCACCAGCGAAAAAACGAAGAAGGCACCTCATCCGAGGTGCCTTCTTCATTGGCTGGGAGACTAGGATTCGAACCTAGACTACCAGGGCCAGAACCTGGCGGGCTGCCGTTACCCCATCTCCCAGCGGCTTGGCCTTGCGCCAATGCATATAGTACCACACGGCCGCCCGCAGATCAACCGGGCGTGGCCAATTTCCCATGCGGGGCGCCATGGCGCGGCAGGCCGGCTCCCGTGCCGCCGGCCCGCCGGCGCGTTGCGGCCGCACCTAGCCGGCTTGGATCCCGGCCAGCAGCTCCCGCACGTAGCGGGGCAGGGCAAAGGCCGCCCGGTGCACTTCCGGCGTGTAGTACTTGGTGGGGAAGGGCAGTTCGGCGTCGGACGCGATGCGGGGCGAGCGCGGGTCGGGCCCCTTGCTGCCCACGGTAAAGCTCCACTCCGCCACCGAGTAGATGGGTACCACGGCCAGGTACACATAGGGCTGCGGCGGAAACGCCCGTCCGATGGCGGCGGCCACTTCCTTGACCAGTTCGGGAGTGGTAAAGGGAGATTCCGTTTGGGCCACCATTAGGCCGCCATCGGCGAGGGCCCGGTAGACGTCCCGGTAGAACTCTTCCTTGAACAGCCCCACCGCGGGCCCAAGGGGGTCGGAGGAATCGACGATGACCACATCGTACTCGCCCTGCACGTGCTTCACGTACTCCAGGCCATCGGCCACCACGATGTGGACGCGGGGATCATCCAGCTGGGCGCTGAGCTCCGGCAGATACTGGCGGCAGAGGGCGATGACCCGCTCGTCGATTTCGACCAGATCGACGCGCTCCACCGTCGGGTGCTTGAGCACTTCCCGGACGGTGCCGCCGTCGCCGCCGCCGATGACCAGCACCCGGCGCGGGGCGGGATGGCTCATCATGGGCACGTGCACGATCATTTCGTGGTAGGTGAACTCGTCTTTGACCGTCGTCTGCACGATCCCGTCCAGCACCAGCATGCGGCCCAGCGCCGGGGTGTCCACGATCGCGATGTCCTGAAACCGGCTGCGCTCCCGGTGCAGCACGCGGCTTAAGCGGATCCCGATGTACAAGTCATCGTTTTCCCTTTCCTTCATCCACAGATCCAATCGCCCGACCTCCTTCTTGGTGTTCACCTGACTCATTCGCTTCCGCACCCGTAGGTCCTGTCCGGGTTGAGAAAGGCCTTTACAGGTGCCCCACCCTGTGCTAGAATTAAACACGGTTCGAGGCCGCACGGTGCGTGCCCCCATCGTCTAGCGGCCTAGGATGCATGGTTCTCAGCCATGAGACAGGGGTTCGAATCCCCTTGGGGGTACCACACGAAAAACCCGCTCCCGCGAGGGAGCGGGTTTTTTCGCACGCGTCCGTCCAGCTCACCGCCTGCCGTCTGTCCTACCCAACGCCCCTTTCGTCACCGCCTGCCGTCTGTCCCACCCGACGCCCCTTTCGTGTCGCCGCCTCCACCGCTCCGCCGCCTGCACCGCGCGGCTGCCTGCGCCCGCGCGGCGGCCGGCATGACAAGCCCGCGCCCTGCATAGAGATGCAACGCCGTGCCCGGACAAGGCCGCCGTCGGCAGGCGGTTGCCGGCCAGCTGCCGGGGCCGCTGGCCCGCCGCCTGTCCGGGCAGCCCAAACGGGGAGGGGTGGTGTCATGACGGGGGTACGGGCATCTTTGTTGCGGCGGATGGTGATGGGCGTGGCCGCCGTCGCGGTGCTGGCGGCCGCTTGGTTCGGCCCGGAATTTTTCGTGCGGGGCCGTACCGAGACGTTGGAAGCGACATTGAGCGGCTTTGAGGAAGTGCCACCCATCCTGACGCCCGGAACCGGCACGTTCCGGGCGACGCTGGCGGGGGACGGGCAGTCCCTGCGCTTCCAGTTGACCTTCGCGGATTTGCTGGCACCGGTCACCGTCGCCCACCTGCACTTCGGCCAGCCCGGCGTAAACGGCGGCGTCTTTGCGTTCCTTTGCGGCGGCGGCGGCCGACCGGCATGCCCCGAGCGGGGCGGTACGGTCGAGGGTACCCTGACGGCCAACGATATCCTGGCCGTGTCCGAGCAGGGCCTGGAAGCGGGGGACTGGGCCGGCGCCGTCCGCATCCTGCGGGCCGGCATGGCCTACGCCAACGTGCACAGCACCCGTTTCCCCGCGGGCGAGATCCGGGGGCAGGTGCGCCGGTAGCGGGGCGGGGGAGCCGGCCACGGACGCGCAAGGAGGCCTTCCCCTTGGGGAAGGCCTCCGTATGGGCCGCCACGCTAGCGGGCGAGCCGGTTCGCGCCTCCACGGCCCGTGGGCGGTGCCGCCGGCGCGCCGGTGGTCTTGGGCGTTACTGTCCCTGGTCGAGGGAGTAGGCCCGTTGGCCGTCGAAGAGGTAAAGATTCTCCAGCTTGATCCACTCCAAGCCCGCGGCCTCGATGCGGCCCAGCAAAGCCCGGATGTCCTGGTGGGTGACGGTGCCGCCGCCTTTCGGGCCCTGGAAGCGGCAGCGCCAGTGGTCGACGGTGAAGGTTTCCGGGTAGCCGCCCGGGTACACCTTGACGCCGCGGTTGGAGATCATGACCAGCTGGAACTCGGGGCCGGCCAGGGCTTCCAGCTTCTTGCCCAGTTCCTGCGCGGACAGCGTCTTGTTGTACAGGAACACATCCACGCCGTCCAAGTCCCGCTTGGGCTCCGGCCGCACCGTGGTGCGGGCCACCGGGGCCACCTGGCGGTCCTTGGCCTTGGTGTAGTCGACGGCGGGCAGCGTCTCAGGCAGCTTGCCCAGCCGGTCCACGACGGCCTGGGCAAACTCCTTGGTCCCCACCGACGGCCGGTCCTTGGCGATGTCGTAGGTGTAGATGCCGTCCTCGATGGTGCGCAGCCACGCGTTGTGGATGCGGGTCGCCACGTCGTACTGGCCGATGTGCACCAGCATCATAATGGCGCCGTGGAGAAGCCCCGAGGGGTTGGCCACATTCTGGCCGGCCCGCCGCGGCGCGCTGCCGTGGATGGCCTCAAACATGGCGCAATGGTCGCCGATGTTGGCGGAACCGGCAAGACCGACGCTGCCCGCGATCTGCGCCGCCACGTCCGAGGCGATGTCGCCGTACAGGTTGGGCA
>DATCKT010000111.1:0-13567 GCA_036562195.1 Limnochordales bacterium | reverse complement strand
CACCATGCGCAACGGCGCCCGGACCTCCCGTCAGCGTGTTGCCCAAATTCTCGCACACGCTCCGTAGGCCCTCAACCGGCGCCCAGCGCTTCGCCGGGCGCCCATCAAAGGACCGGGCCGGGGCGGCGATCGTCGGGGCCGGGGGCCCATTCCTCGGGCGCGTCCTGGGGACTGTTGGCCGTGCCGTGCTGGGCCAACTGGCGCCACACGTCTTCGCCGTCCAAGCCGCCGGGGGCGTCAAAGCTGTGGGCAAAGGACGGCTCGGGAGCGTCCGCTGCGCGAGGGCCGCCGTCCTCCGCCTCGCCCGCCGCCTGGCAGGGGGCACAACGGGTGGCGGCCGGCATGGCTTCCAGGCGCGCCTGCGGGATGGGCTGGCCGCACTGCTCGCACAGGCCGTAGGTGCCGTCCGCGAGCCGTGCGAGGGCCTGCTCAACCTGGTGGAGCAACTGGCCTGTGTTCTCCACCAGGCCCAGATCCACCTGCCGCGCCGCGAGTTCACTGCCCAGGTCCGCCGGGTGCTGATCGTACAAGGACAACTCGCCGATGCCGCCGGTCTCGGCATCGGCCAATCCTCGCCGCAAGGCGGCCAACGACGCCCTCAGCCGCCGCCGTTCCGCGAGCAGCCGGGCGCGCAACCGCTCCCGCTCCGCCGCTCCCAAGTTGCCGCCTTCGCCCGCTCCCACGGTGGGCCGCTCCTTCGGCGGCGAGTGGAGGGCTTATGGCCGGGCCAGTTCGCCCTGCACGATGCGGGTGATCTCGGCCACAAACTCGCCGATAATGGGCAGGTTCAGCATGGCCAGGCGGCCCAGCAGGTACAGGAAGAGCGCGCCGATGATGCTGAACCCGACCGCTATGCCGAAGCCCCGCGCCACGCCCGAGGTAAAGCTGAGGAGCAGCATCCGCCGGGGGGAACGGTACAGCTCGATGAGCTCCGCCAAGCTGTGCCGCTCCATGAGGGTCAATAAGCCCTCGATCCGCACCAGCAGCTTCTCCACCAGCTTTTGGTTGATGGCCTCCCGCATCGCCGCCGCTCGCCGCTCCGATCGCCGCGGTGTGATGGCTTGCCGCCCTTGTAGGATTCCCCCCAGCCATCAAAGGACATGCCCGTAGTCGCGCTCGACCACCGTGGCGCAGCGCTGGCACAGCTGGGGGTGCCCGGCCACCGCGCCGACGCTCTCGGAGTAGCGCCAGCAGCGGGTGCAGCGGCTGCCCGGCGCGGGCCGCACCACCACGGCCACACCGGCGGCCTCATCCTGCAGCGCCTCCGCCGGCACGGGCGCCCCGGCCGGGTGCACCGTGACCGCGGACACGATAAAGGCTTCAGCCAGCTGGCCGGCGGTGAACCCCCGCAGGTGCTCAGCGGCCGCCGTCGTCGGGTACAACTCCACCGCAGCTTCCGTCGACGCCCCGATGACCTTGGCGTTGCGGGCGTTCTCCAGGGCCTTGGAAACCGCCCGGCGGACGCCCAGGAGCCGCTCCCACTTCTCCAGCAGCGCCTGTTCGGCCGCGGTTTCCGCGGGCGGCTCCGTCCACGTGGTCAAGTGGACGCTTTCTTGCTCCCGCGCGTGCTCGGGCAGATGCTGCCAGATCTCGTCGGCCGTGTACACCAGCACGGGAGCGATGAGCTTGGTCAGTGTCACCAGGATCTCGTACAGCGCCGTCTGCGCCGACCGCCGCTCCGGGGACGCCGGCCCTTCGCAGTACAGCCGGTCTTTCAGGGCGTCCAGATAGAACCCGCCCATGTCCACCGAGCAGAAGTGGTGCACCTGGTGAAACACCACGTGGTACTCGTAGTCCCGGTACGCCTTGATGGCCCGGCGGGCCAGTCGCCGCAAGCGCAGGACCGCCCACTGATCCAGCTCCGTCATTTGGGCGAAGGGCACGCGGTCCCTTACCGGATCAAAGTCCGCGGTGTTGCCCAAGAGGAACCGCGCCGTGTTGCGGATGCGCCGGTACACCTCGGACAGCTGGTTCAGGATATTCTCGGAGATGCGCACGTCCCCGCGGTAGTCCACCGAGGCCGCCCACAGCCGGAGCACGTCGGCGCCGAACTTGTTCACCACCGCCTGCGGCTCCACCACGTTGCCCAGCGACTTGGACATCTTGCGGCCTTCCTCGTCCACCACGAAACCGTGGGTGAGCACCGAGCGGTAGGGCGCTTCACCCCGGGTGGCCACCGACGTCAGCAGGGAGGACTGGAACCAGCCCCGGTGCTGGTCGCTGCCTTCCAGGTACATGTCCGCCGGCCAGCGCAGCTCGGGCCGCTCCGTGAGCACCGCCGCATGGGACGAGCCGGAGTCGAACCAGACGTCCATGATGTCCTTTTCCTTGTCGAAGTTGGTGCCGCCGCATTTGGGACACGCCTTCCCCGGCGGCAGGATCTCGGCAGCTTCCCGCTGGAACCAGGCGTCCGACCCTTCGCGGCGGAACAGATCGGCCACCGCGGCGATGGTTTCCCCGTCGATAAGATGGTGGCCGCACGCCTTGCACGAGAAGATGGGAATGGGGACGCCCCACACCCGCTGGCGGGAGATGCACCAGTCGGCCCGCTGCGCCACCATGTTGGCGATGCGCTCCTCGCCCCAGGGCGGGATCCACTGGACCCGGCGAATGGCGGCCAAGGCCTCCTGCCGGAACCCTTCCACCGACGCGAACCACTGCTCGGTGGCCCGGAAGATGACCGGGTTGCGGCAGCGCCAGCAGTGGGGGTATTGATGGTCCACGTGGGAGTGGGCCAAAAGCCGGCCGGCCTTGTCCAGGTCCTCAATGATGGGCCGGTTGGCGTGGGCCACCTTCTGGCCCGCGTAAGGACCGCCCTCGGCGGTAAACCGGCCCTGGGCATCCACGGGTGCGAACACCGGCAGGCCGTAACGCTGCCCCACTTCATAGTCCTCCAAGCCGTGGCCCGGCGCCGTGTGCACGCAGCCGGTGCCCTGCTCGAGGGTCACGTGCTCCGCGAGGATAATGGGGCTTTGGCGGTCAAACAGCGGGTGGCGCGTGACGACGCCCTCCAGCTCCCGCCCGCGGAATTTCTTCTCGACACCCCGCACCGTCAGCCCGGTGGCGGCCGCGACCTGTGCCATGAGCCCTTCGGCCATCAAGAGCAGCCCCCGGTCCGTGTCCACGAGGACGTAGACGAACTCGGGATGCAGGGCGATGGCCATGTTGGCCGGGATCGTCCACGGGGTCGTGGTCCACACCGCCACGGCGCTTTCCGCCGGCAGCAGGCCCTTGCCGTCCACGACGGGGAACGTGAAAAACACCGACGGCGAGCGGTGGTCCCGGTACTCGATCTCCGCCTCGGCCAAGGCGGTTTCGCAGTGGGGGCACCAGTACACCGGCTTGAGGCCCTTATAGATATAGCCGCGGCGCGCCATCTCGCCGAAGACTTCCACCTGGCGCGCCTCGTACTCGGGCGTGAGCGTCAGGTAGGGGTTTTCCCAGTCGCCCCACACACCCAGCCGGCGGAACTGCTCCCGGTGGACGTTGACGTAGTGCAGCGCGTACTCCTTGCAGCGGCGGCGGAACTCCACCGGATCGATGGCGTGCCGATCGATCCCGTGCGCGGTGATGATCGCGTGCTCGATGGGCAGCCCGTGGGTGTCCCAGCCCGGCACGTAGGGGCAGTGGTAACCGTCCATGCTGTGGGAGCGGATCACGATGTCTTTGAGGATCTTGTTGAACGCGGTGCCGATGTGGATGTCGCCGTTGGCGTAGGGCGGCCCGTCGTGCAGGATCCAGACGGGGCGGTTTTGGGCCTTGCCCAGCTCCTGCAGCCGCTGGTACAGCTTCTTTTCTTCCCAGCGGCGCAAAAACTCCGGCTCCCGCTGGCTCAGCTGGGCGCGCATGGGAAACTCGGTGCGCGGCAGCTGCAGCGTGCGTTGATAGTCGACGGTGTTGGTCGAACCCATCCGATGGACCCTCCTGCTTCCCCGCCGCCCGGCGCCTCCCCCGGGCGGCATCACCCGGTAACGAAAAAGCCCGTCCCTCTAAGGGACGGGCCATCTTCCCGCGGTACCACCCTTGTTGAACGCGGGCCGCATGGCCCACGTTCCCCTCGTGGCGCCGGTAACGGCGGCAGCCGGCCCAGTCTACTCGCCCCGCATCGTGCCGGCACTCCCGGCTCCCCGGCCCTCCGGCCGGGGACAATGGAGGCTTTCGGTGGGCAGCTCCGGGGTGATCTTCAGCGGGCGGGCCGCCGCCGGGCTCCCACCATCCCCGGCTCGCTGGGGCCTCCCGGCCCCGCCTACTCTCCCCGTCATCGCTTGCGATGTTGCTGTGGGCAATCAATAACTAGGCGCCGAACAAAACTGCGCCGGCACCCGGTCGACCGTCCCACGGCCGCCGGTGTCACCGGCCGCCCGGGACCTCTATTCGGACCGCTCCTGGTCGTCACCGGCCGGCGCAGCCGCGCTGGCGTCGGACGCGTCATCCGCCGCCGCGGCTCGGCCCGCGCCGCTGGCCACGGGGCTCGGGGCCGCCGTCAGGTGCACGATTATGTAGAAGGCCCCCAACGTCAACGCCGCGGCCGTGACGATCTTGCCGATGGGCGACGCCGGGATGATGATCAGCGCCCAGGCGAACAGGCAGTAGCCCAAAATGAGGCCGATCACCGTGATGAGGAAGGACAAGTCCAGCCGGTCAAGAAACGACGGCGCCACCACCATCTCGCCTTGGGGTGCGCCCGCCGTCACCAGACGGTACGCCCGCGCCCGGCCCTCGGGGTCCAGGGACGCTTCGCTGAAATCGTAGGTGGTCGTTGCGCAGCCTTGTGGGCAATCGTACTTCCAGACGTTGTAGTACAGAACGGGGCGCCCCTGGGCGTTGACGGTCCGGTGGGTTGTCCGCTCCGCCTCCATCCGGGTGCCGCACGCGGGACAGTACTTCTTCCGGGACAAAGCCCTCCACCTCACGAGTAGACCGATGGATACATCCCTGTATACTGCACTATTACTATATCCGCCGCCGCCTTGTCAACGGGCGGCGGCCGCTTGAGCACCCTCTAGAGGCGTGCCGGCCACTCCGCCGCGACCAGCTCCTCCAGGGCCGCGTCTACCTCCCGGTACAGCCGCTCGAACTCCTCCGAAGCCCGGTCCGTGTCCAGAAGCTGGAGGAACTTCTCCTTCACCTGCGCCACCCTGGCCTCATCCAACCGGGTGTGCCCCGTCACCGCCGCCGTCGCCATCGTGCGCACCCCCTAGAGCAGGCTCGCTTGCCGTTGGTTTCCCTAGCTCTGCGTCGGAAGCAGCAGCGCCGACCCGCCGTCCGTCCCACGGCCACCGCCGCAATGGGTAGCTTTTCCACGCAATCTTAGAGATTCCTGCGTTGCGGCGAGACGTTTTGCCGCTCCCGGTTGACGTTTCCCGCCGTGCGGCCACAGAATCCTACGCGCCGAAAGATCGTCTCATTGGTCTGCACAATGGCTGGCAAACCTGCCCGCGGCCCACGTCCTACCCGACGTTGGCCGGCACGCAGCGCCGCAGCGTATCCCCGCGCAAGCCCACCCGCATGGCCTCCAACGTCACCACGTCGTCGGGCTGCACGTTGCCGAAGTTGGCTCGGGGGCCAAACTTCAGCAGGAGCGCGCGCTGCTGCCCGCTCTGCGGCGCTTCCCAGATGACGTCGTCGATGGACCCGAGCGCCGCCACAATGGACTCCAAGAGCGCCTCCCGGATCTCTCCCTCCGGGCCGTAGATGCCTACGTTGCGCCCCGCGTCCCGCCCCTCGATGATCACCTTAAAGGCGCCCGCGGCCAGGTCCCGCTCCGCCTGCTCCGCCACCTGCGTCGGCGCCAGGGGTCGGGAGGGGTCCTTCTTTCCCACCTCCGTCACGACGCCGAAACCCATATCCAGCGCCCGGCGGATGAGGTCCCCCCGGACATCCGCGGCCAGCTCGATCGTCCCCTCGGACACCTCGATGTACGTGAAACCCACTTCCCGGGCCACGGCCAGGAACCGGGCCGCCGTCCCCTGCAGGACCGCCGCCTCCAACAGCGTCCCGCCGGGATACACGTCCACCCCGGCCGCCCGGATCAGCTCGATCTTCCGGGCCAACAGGCTTGGCGGGTACAGCACCGCCGTCCCGAAGGCCAACTTCACAAAATCGATGTAGTCCGCAGCCGTCTCCAGAAGATCGTGGGTCTTGGCCAGGCCCAATCCCTTGTCGATGACCATGGTCAGGCCGCGGGTGCGGGGCTTGGTTTCCCGGCCGGAAATGGGATACGACACGCAAGCAAGCAGCGGGTTGCGGGCATCGCCCGTCGGCCCCGGTGGCACCACGACTTCGCCTCCCCCTGGCGTGCCGGCAGCCGTGCCGGCCGCTTCGAGCAGTCTATGCCGGGCCGTGAATATTGTCACAGCCCAGCGTAAGTGCTACACTGGCATGGGTGCCGGCGATGACCGGACCACCGTTCCCGCACAACTTTTCACGGAGGGATTTACCATGACGCGCAGGCCACGGGCGAAAATCACCATCGTCGGCGCGGGCAACGTGGGGGCGACCGCGGCCCACTGGGCGGCTGCCAAAGAGCTGGGCGACATCGTATTGGTAGACATCGTGGAAGGCGTGCCCCAGGGCAAGGCCCTGGACCTTTTGGAAGCCGGCCCCATCGAGGGGTTCGACGTGCGCATCGTCGGCACCAATGGGTATGAGGAGACGGCCGACTCCGATGTGGTCGTCATCACCGCCGGCTTGCCCCGCAAGCCCGGCATGTCCCGGGACGACCTGCTCAAGACCAATTATGAGATCGTGAAAGGCGTCATGGAGCAGTGCGTCAAGTACTCGCCCAACGCCTACTTCATCGTGGTCAGCAACCCGGTGGACGTGATGACCTACGCGGCCTGGAAGGTCAGCGGCCTGCCCACCAACCGGGTCATGGGCATGGCGGGCGTGTTGGACTCCACCCGCTTCCGCACGTTCCTCGCCATGGAGCTGGGCATCTCCGTGGAGGACATCACCGCCTTCGTCATGGGCGGCCACGGCGACGAGATGGTACCCCTGGTGCGCTACTCCTACGCCGGCGGCATCCCCATCGAGAAGCTGCTGCCCAAGGAAACCATTGAGCGGATCGTGGAGCGCACCCGCAAGGGCGGCGGCGAGATCGTGAGCCTCCTCAAGACCGGCAGCGCCTACTACGCCCCCGGCGCCTCCGTTGTGCAAATGGTGGAGGCCATTCTCAAAGACAAGAAGCGCCTCATCCCGGTCATCGCCTACCTCAACGGCGAGTACGGAGAGCGTGACATCTACGTGGGCGTCCCGGTCATCCTGGGCGCGGGCGGCGTCGAGAAGGTCATCGAGATCGAGTTCACCGAGGAAGAGAAGGCCATGTTCAAGCGGTCGGTGGAGGCGGTGCGCGGGCCTTTGCGCCTGCTGAACCTCTAATCCCGGCCGCAAAGGCACAGCCGGGCTGGGAGCCGTGGGAGGGCACCCCGGCTCCCTTTTGTGTGCCCGCGCCGGTTCCTTGTCCCACCGCCGTGAGCTCTCTTGCAGCGCAACCGCAGCGCGAGCAGCACCCCCGAGGGCCGGGCGCGGCCCCGGCGCAACCTCCGCTTTTGTCGCCCCGGCGGGCATTCCTATACACTCAGGCGCTGCGGGACAAATGAAAAGGGGGCTGGGTGCACCGTCCACACCCAGCCCCTGTCTCACCGTCCGCCTCCCCCCCGGCCGGCGCGGTCAGGTGGCGTTCAGGAAGGCGAACCGCAAGGCGAACAGCACAGCCAGCGCGTACACGAGCCAGTGGACCTCGCGGCCCTTGCCGGCGATGAGCTTCACCACGGGGTAGCTGATGAAGCCCAGGGCGATGCCCGTCGCGATGCTATAGGTGAGGGGCATTGCGATGACCGTGATGAAGGCCGGGAACGCTTCGGAGACGTCCTCCCAATCGATGCGGCCGATCACCTGCATCATCAAGGCGCCCACCACGATCAGCGCCGGCGCCGTGGCAGGCGGGAAGTCGGCCACCATGCGCACGATGGGAGCAAACAGCAAGGAGAGCAGGAAGGCCACCGCGACCGTCACTGCCGCGAGCCCGGTGCGCCCGCCGGCAGACACGCCGCTGGCCGACTCCACATAAGTCGTCACCGTGGACGTCCCCGCGAGGGCGCCGAACACAGTGCCAAGCGCGTCGGAGAGCATGGCCTGCTGCGCCCGGGGCAGGCGCCCCCGCTCATCCAGGAAGCCCGCCCGGGTCGACACGCCCACCAGCGTTCCCATGGTGTCGAAGAAGTCCACAAACAGGAAGACGAGGAGGATCTCCAGCAACCCGAGGCGCAGCGCTGCGCCGATGTCCAGTTTGAGCGCCACCGTGCTCCAGGTAGACAGGCGGGGCAGCTCAATGATCCGTTCCGGCCAAGGGACGAGCCCCAGCAGTGCGCCCGCAAAGGTCGTGGCCAGGACGCCCCACAGGATGGCGCCCTTCACCCGCAACGACAGCAGCCCGGCGGTGAACAGCGTGCCCAGCAGGGCCAACAAGGGCCCAGGCTGCCGCAGATCGCCCAAGCCCACCAGCGTCGCGGGGTTGTCCACGATCAGGCCGGCGTTCTGTGCACCGATGAAAGCAATGAACAGCCCGATCGCGGAGCTGATGGCCACCTTCAACCCGTGCGGCACCGCGTCCACCACGGCCTCCCGCGCGCGTGACAGGGTCAGGAGCACGAACAAAACGCCGCTGATGAACACCGCGCCCAAGGCGGTTTCCCACGAGATGCCCCGTCCAAGGACGACGGAAAAGGCGAAGTAGGCATTGAGCCCCATGCCGGGCGCCATGGCGAAGGGATAGTTGGCCAGGAACGCCATCAGCAGCGTGCCAATGGCCGTCGCTACCACCGTCGCGATGAGCACCCCGTCAAACGACATCCCCGTGGTCGAAAGAATGCCCGGGTTAACGAAGATAATATAGGCCATGGTCATGAAGGTGGTTAACCCGGCCCCGATCTCCGTACGCACCGTCGTGCCGTTCTCGGCCAGCCGAAACCAGCGTTCCAGCAATCCTGCGTCCTCTTTTGCTGCGACCCCCGATCGGCCGCTCATCCGTAACCCCTCCCGGGTTCGAACGATTTCTGTGCTTTGCGGGATAGATTCGCCATGAAACCGTATATTCCTATTCCATTGTACAGCGTTCGTCCGGAACCGCGCCCCTGCCCTGGTGATGGCATCAACAGGGTGCCCGGAAGGCCGTCACCAATTTTGGCGGCGCAGGTATTGACACGGGCCACCCCCGGGGTATATTAGAATCTGGTAGCACTCAGCGCCCGCGAGTGCTAACCATCCCGCCAGTCTACACCACACGATAAGGAGGGACATATCTGTGAAGCTGGTTCCGCTTGGGGACCGGGTCGTGGTCAAGCCCATCGAGCAGGAGGAAAAGACCAAGGGCGGCATCGTGCTGCCGGACACGGCCAAGGAGAAGCCCCAGGAGGGCGAGGTTCTGGCCGTCGGTTCGGGCCGGCTGCTGGAGAACGGCCAGCGCGTGCCGCTGGAGGTCAAGGTGGGCGACCGGGTCGTCTTCGCCAAGTACGGCGGTACCGAGGTCAAGCTCAACGGCGAGACCTACACCATCCTGCGGGAGTCTGACATCCTGGCCATCGCCAAGCCGGACTAAGGCAACCCCTTTCGGAACTGCGGCGACAACCCCTGACGACACAAGCAACAAACAGCTGTTGAGGAGGGTGTGAGGAACCATGGCTGCCAAGCAGCTTGCGTTCAATGTGGAAGCCCGGCGCGCCTTGGAGCGGGGCGTCAACGCCGTCGCCAACGCGGTGAAGGTCACGCTGGGCCCCAAGGGCCGCAACGTGGTGCTGGAAAAGAAGTTCGGCGCCCCCACCATCACCAAGGACGGCGTCACCGTCGCCAAGGAGATCGAGCTGGCGGATCCGTACGAGAACATGGGCGCCCAGCTCTGCCGCGAAGTGGCGTCCAAGACCAATGACGTGGCCGGCGACGGCACCACCACCGCGACGGTGCTGGCCCAGGCCATCGTGCTGGAGGGCTTGAAGAACGTCGCGGCCGGCGCCAACCCGATGCTGATCAAGAAGGGCATCGACCGGGCCGTGCAGGCGGCGGTCGAGGAGATCGGCCGCATGGCCATCCAGATCGAGGGCAAGGAAGAGATCGCCCACGTTGCGTCCATCGCCGGCAACGACCCTGAGATCAGCCAGCTGATCGCCGACGCCATGGAGAAGGTCGGCAAGGACGGCGTCATCACCGTCGAGGAGGCCAAGGGCACGACCACGACGGTGGACATCGTCGAGGGCATGGAGTTTGACAAGGGCTACATCTCGCCCTACTTCGTCACCAACCCCGAGGCGATGGAGGCCACCCTGGAGGAGCCCTTCATCCTCATCCACGAGAAGAAGATCTCCAACGTCCACGACCTGCTGCCGCTGTTGGAGAAGATCGTGCAGGCCGGCCGGCCGCTGCTCATCATCGCCGAGGACGTGGAGGGCGAGGCCCTGGCGACGCTGGTCGTCAACAAGATCCGCGGCACCCTCAACGTCTGCGCGGTGAAGGCGCCCGGCTTTGGCGACCGGCGCAAGGCCATGCTGGAGGACATCGCCATCCTCACCGGCGGCCGCTTCATCTCTGAGGACCTGGGCACCAAGCTGGAGAACGTCACCCTCGACATGCTGGGCCAGGCCCGGCGCGTGCGGGTCACCAAGGACAAGACCACCATCGTCGAGGGCCGCGGCGACAAGGCTGCGGTGCAGGGCCGCATTGAGCTCATCAAGCGGCAGATTGAGGAGACCGACTCCGACTACGACCGTGAAAAGCTGCAGGAGCGCCTGGCCAAGCTGGCGGGCGGCGTCGCCGTCATCAAGGTTGGTGCGGCCACCGAGACCGAGCTCAAGGAGAAGAAGCACCGCATCGAGGACGCGGTGCACGCGACCCGGGCGGCGGTGGAGGAAGGCATCGTGCCCGGCGGCGGCACCACCTTCATCCGCATCATCCCGGCCCTGGACAAGCTGCAGGCCGAGGGTGACGAGCTGACCGGCATCCGCATCATCAAGCGGGCGCTGGAGGAGCCCGCGCGGCAGATCGCGGCCAACGCCGGTTTCGAGGGCTCCGTCATCGTCGAGCGGGTCAAGGCCGAGTCGGGCAACATCGGCTTCGACGCCCGCAACGAGCAGTTCGTGGACATGGTCAAGGCGGGCATCGTCGACCCGGCCAAGGTCACCCGGACGGCCCTGCAAAACGCGGCCAGCATCGCCTCGATGGTGCTGACCACGGAGGCGCTGATTTCGGAGATCCCCAAGAAGGAGAAGAACGCGCCTTACCCGCCCGGCGGCGGTGACATGGACTTCTAAGCGTCACCGCACAGGCGCTGGGTGGTTGATCCGGAGGGAGGACGCGTCGCGGCCTGCGGCGCCCTCCCCTCCGGCGCGTCTTGACCGCCGCCCCGCCCGCCTGCCAGAGACCTCTCCGTTGGCCTTAGGCGGCGCCCCGCCGCGCGGCGATGCGGCGCTCGATCTGATCGACCAGGTAGTACAGGGCCGTGGAAACCAGCAGGAGCAACACGATGCTGCTCATGACCAACGTCATATTGAACACTTGCCCGCCGTAGATGACGAGGTAACCCAAGCCCGTGCCCGAGACCAAGAACTCGCCCATGATGGTTCCGACCCAAGCCAGACCGATGTTGACCTTGAGGGCCGCCAGCAGCGTAGGCACCGCCGCGGGCAGCACCACCTTCGTGAACACTTGCCGTCGTGTCGCGCCGAAGGACCTGAGCAGCAGGATTTTGTTGGGGTCGGTATCCCGGAAAGCAGTGTACAACATCACGATGGTCACCACGACGGCGATGGCCACCGCCATGGCCAACACGGCCCGGACGTTGGTGCCAAGCCACACGATGAACACCGGCCCAAGGCTGATTTTGGGCACGCTGTTGAGGACCACCAGATACGGATCGATCACCCGGGCCCAGAAGGGCGACCACCAAAGGAAGGACGCGATCAGGATGCCCAGCGCCGTCGCCAGCCCAAACCCCGCCAGGGTCCGCCAGACCGTGGCGCCCAGGTGAACCCAGAGGTCCCCCGCGGCGGCCATCCGCACCAGCTGGTCCCAGATGCGGCTGGGCTGGCTGACGATGAAGGGATTGAGCCAACCGGCGCGGGCGCCCACCTCCCACAACACGATCACCAGCACCACCAGCAGCACCTGCGTCGCGGCCACCGCCGCCTGCCGCCGGCGCCGGGCGCGCAAGTAGGCCTTGTGGGTCGCGGAAAAGGTGCCCCTCCCAGCCGCTCCACCAACCGTTCGGAATTCTCCCGTCCGCTCACCCGCCGCGCCCGTCTCGCGCCGGACGCGATCCCGAACCGGCCCGACCGGCCGGCCGAACAGAAGCCGCCGGGCCAACGTCCACCGGGGAGCGACCCCGCGCCGGCGTGGGTTGCGGTCCCCCTTTCCCTGCCCGGCCGGCGTAGCCTCAAATGTGGACATCGAGATCCCTCCAGATGTCGCGGAAGTAGCGGCTGAAATCGGGGGATTCCCGCACCTGCAGCGGAGACCGCCGCGGCTCCAGGTCGATGACGTACTCGCGCTTGACGCGCGCGGGCCGCCGGGTGAGGACGATCACCCGGTCCGCCATCGAGACGGCTTCGGCGATGTCGTGGGTGACCATGACGACGGTACGGCGCTGCCGGCGCAGGATCTGGCTCATCTCGTCCTCCAGCTTCAACCGGGTCTGGTAGTCCAGCGCGGAGAACGGTTCATCCAAGAGCAGCACCTGGGGGTCCGTCGCCAGCGTGCGCACCAGCGCCGCCCGCTGCCGCATGCCTCCCGACAGTTGCGCCGGGAACCGGTGGGCAAACTCCCCCAGCCCGTACTCGCCCAACAGGCGGCGCACCCGCGCCACGGCGGTGCGCGTCCTGCGCCCCTGCACCTCCAGGCCCAGGAGGCAGTTGTCCAGCACGGTGCGCCAGTCAAACAAATGGTCTTGCTGGAGCATGTAGCCGACGGCGGGGTGGGGACCCCGCACCGGGACTCCCCCCACCCGCACCTCCCCGGCATCAGGCCGGATGAGGCCGGCGATCAGCGAAAGCAAGGTGCTCTTGCCGCACCCGCTGGGGCCGACGACGCTGACGAACTCCCCTTCCTCGACCCGCAGGGAAAGGTCGTCCACGGCCCGCGTCTCCCCGCTGGGGGTGTGGTACGTGACGGTGACGTGGCGCAGCTCCACAACGGACACACGGCCCACCTCCCTTTCCCTTCTCCGCCCCCGTGGCGGCCACCGTCGCACTGCTGGGGTGGCCCTGCGGGCGCGTCATGGCGCGACGACAGGTACGCAGAGCGCCCCGCGAGCCAACACGCCCCGGGGCGCTCCGTACCCGCCGCGACCGGCTGCGGTTTACGGGGTTGCGCCTTGGGCCACGACCCGCTCGGCGAAGGCGTTGGTCATCACTTCATCGAAGGGTACGGGCTGAGACAGCTCGCCGGCCAGCATCATCACTTCCTGCAGGCGGGCAAACCCTTCCCGGCTGATCATCGGCGTCGGCGTCCACGCGTCGATGGACCGATAGCGATCCAGCGCCGTCACCAGCACGTCGAAGTCCATGCCGGGAAAGTACGGCGC
>DATCKT010000108.1:0-1874 GCA_036562195.1 Limnochordales bacterium | reverse complement strand
GATCTACTTGGCCTCCCCGCTGACCGTGGCCGCATCGGCCGTGGCGGGCCGCATCGCCGACCCCCGGGAGTACCTGGGAACGGAGGCGGCGGCATGAGCGTCCTGCGGGGCCGGGCGTGGGTGTTTGGCGACCAGATCAGCACCGATCATATCTTGCCAGGGCGGTACCTGGACCGCAGTTACGCCGAGGTGGGGCAGTTCGCCATGGCCGGCGCCGACGAGGAGTTTGCCCGGAAGGTGCAGCCGGGAGACATCATCGTGGCCGGCCCCAACTTCGGCTGCGGCTCAAGCCGCGAAGCGGCGGCGGTGGCCCTGCGCCAGGCGGGGGTAGGTGCGGTGGTAGCCCCTTCCTTCAGCCGCATCTTTTACCGCAACGCGGTGAACCAGGGACTGCCGGCCGTGGCGGTGCCCGACGTGGAAGGTTTCCAAGAAGGAGACGTCGTTGAAGTTGATTTGGAGAACCGCCGGGTGCGCAACGTGAGCCGCCCGGGCGTGGAGAAACCGATTCTCAACCTGCAGGGCGTCTCCCGCCAGATCTTGGCTGCGGGGGGCATTGTTCCCTTTGTGAAAGCGCGGACGGGCGCCGTAGATGGAGCGTAGCCAGCAAGCCGCCGCGGAGGGCGCACAAGGGCTGGCCGGTGATCACCATCAGCCGTGGGGAGATCATCGCCCGTGACCGGCAAGTGATCGGCGAGCCGGGCCGCGGGCGCTACCTGCGCCGGGAGTGGTAAGGACCGTGACGATGAAAGTGTCGGCGGCCGGTGAACGGGACAGCATGGGAGAACGCGAGTCGCAAAGCGTTCGGGCGGTGGAGCGGGCGCTGGACATTCTCCTTTTGTTCTCGCAGGAGCAGCCGGAGCTATCCATCTCGGAGATCGCTCGGCACGTGGAACTGCCCAAAAGCACGGTTCACCGGCTGCTGACGGCGCTGCAGCACAAGGGGTTTATTCAGCAGAACCCAGAGAACCAGAAGTACGGCCTAGGCATGGTGCTCATGCACCTGGGCCATCTCGTGGCCGAACAACTGGACATCCGCCGCCTGGCGCGGCCGCTGATGCGGCGGCTGGAACGCGAGACGGGCGAAACGGTGAATCTCAACGTCGCCCGGGACGGGTACCGGGTGTGCATCGAGAAAGTGGAAAGCCACCACGACGTGCGCCACTTCGTGGAGATCGGCAAGCGGCTGCCCATCTACTGCGGCGCGTCCGGCAAGGTGCTGATGGCGTACATGGAGCCGGATGAGGTGGAGGAGATCGTGCGGCGCACGGGCTTGAGCCCCTACACGTCCCGTACCATCGCCGATCCGGAAGCCCTGCGCCAAGAGCTGGCGGCCATCCGCCGCCGGGGTTACGCCACCAGCACCGGCGAGCGGGTGGAAGGGGCGTCCTCGGTTAGCGCACCAGTGCGGGACAGCACCGGTCGGGTGGTGGCCAGCCTCACCATTTCGGGGCCCAGCTTCCGTTTTACACCGGAAAGGGTGCTGGACTTCGTAGACAAATTGGTCGAGGCCGCAGACGAGCTGTCCAGAACCCTGGGGTATCGCAAGGGATCGTGAGCGAGGCGGAGGGCTCAAAGGGAGGCCCTTCGGAATGCTTTTTTCTTTCCTGCCTGTACTTGGTGCTGCTGGTGTTGGCAGCATTGGGGCCGACACCGGTGTAACCGCGGCGGCCCAGATCCGTGTAGGGGAGTGAGCCCCACGGCCCGTGGCCCGTGGGGCGCCTAGGCCGGCGGGTTGGTCGCCGCCGGTCCGGACGGGGTGCCTGCGCACTGCGGGTTGCCCGCGACGCAGAACCAGCCGCCGCCCTTGTTCTTGACGCGGTACATGGCGTAGTCCGCGGCGGCAAAGAGGGCGTTGGCGCTGGTGCCGTCCTCCG
>DATCKT010000100.1:0-10817 GCA_036562195.1 Limnochordales bacterium | reverse complement strand
TTCACCGAGTATAAGGCCAACCGGGAATCCATGCCGGACGACCTGCGGCCCCAGATCGGGCGCGTGGAGCAGCTCTTGGGCGCCATGAACGTGGCCGTCTACGGCGTCGAAGGGTACGAGGCCGACGACATCATCGGCACCCTGGCCCGCAAGGCCGGGGACAGGGGCTTGAACGTGCTCATCGTGACCGGCGATCGGGACCTGCTGCAGCTTGTGGACGACAAGATCACGGTGCTTTTGACCCGCAAGGGCATCCGGGACATGGAGCGCCTCGATCCCCGCGGGGTCGAGGAGAAGCTGGGTGTGCCTCCCGAGCGGGTGCCGGATCTTAAGGGCCTGATGGGCGACGCTTCCGACAACATTCCCGGCGTGCCAAAAGTGGGCCCCAAGACGGCCGTGCAGCTGCTGCAACAGTACGGGAGCCTCGAGGAAGTGCTGGCCCACGCCGACGAGGTCAAGGGCAAGGTGGGCGAGAACCTGCGGGCGTACCGGGAGCAGGCGCTCATGAGCAAGGACATCTCCACCATCCGCACCGACGCGCCGGTGGAGTTCGACCCGGATGTGCTGCGCCGCCGCGAACCCGACTACCACGAGCTGGCGGCGCTGTTCCGGGAGCTGGAGTTCAAGGTGCTGCTGGACCGGCTGCACAAGGCCGGGGTGCTGGATGCGGCCGCCCGGGGCGCAGGGGGGACCGCCGCGCCGGGCGGAGGGGTCGGTGAGGCGTCCGGGACGTCCGGCGGGCCGAACACCGAGGAGGCGGGCCCGGCGGCAAGCGGCTCCGAGTCCCTGGCCGCCGACGCGAGGGCCGCCGGTGCATCCCGCAACGGCGCGGGAACAACGCCCGGTACGCCGGTCAAGGCGACCGCCGTTGACGCACCGGTGCGAACCGTGGTGCGCACCGTGCAGGAACTCCAGGCCGCTGCCGCGGCCCTGCGGGCGGCGCCGGCTGATCAGCCCTTGGTGGTGGGCCTGGCGGCCGCGGGACCCGACCCCATGCAGGCGGCCATCGTCGGCATCGCCCTCGCGCGCGCCGGCTGGAGCGTGTACGTGCCCACCGGGCACCACAGCCTGACCGCTGGGGAGCAGCTGCCGTGGCCGGCGGTGCGGGACGCCTTCGGGCCGCTGCTCACCGACCCCGCCACGCCCAAGTGGTGTCACGACGCCAAGCGGCTGCGCATCATCCTGCGCCGCCACGGGACGGAGCTGGCCGGCGTCGCCTACGACGTCATGATCATGTCTTACTTGATCAACCCGGAGCAGGGCGACCACTCGCTGCCCGATGTGGCCATGAAGTTCGCCGACCGCTACCTGGTTTCGTGGAAGCAGCGGCTGAGCGACGCGAGCGCTGGGCGGCGGGCTGCCGGGGTGGAGGAGCTGGATCCCGCGGACGTCGCGGCGCACCTCTGGGAAGAAGCCGACGTCATCCGCGAGCTGGGGCCGGCGCTGGAGGAGCGGTTGCGGCGGGACGGCCTGTGGGAGTTGTACGTGGGCATGGAGCGGCCCCTCATCGACGTGCTGGTGGAGACCGAGTTGAACGGCGTGCGCCTGGACACGGCGTACCTGGCCGAGCTGTCCCACGAGATGGACGCGCAGATTCAGCGGCTGACCGGCGAGATTTACCGGCTGGCGGGTGAGGCCTTCAACATCAACTCGCCCAAGCAGCTGAGCCGCATCCTCTTTGAGAAACTGAAGCTGCCCGTGCTCAAGCAAACCAAAACCGGTCCCTCCACCGACCACGAGGTGCTGGAGGCGCTGGCGTCCGAGCACGAGCTGGTGGCCTTGCTGCTGGATTACCGACAGGTGACCAAGCTCAAGAGCACGTACGTGGACGCCCTGCCCGCCCTGGTGCATCCGGAAACCGGGCGGGTGCACACCACCTTCAACCAGGCGGTGGCCGCCACCGGGCGGCTCAGCAGCGCGAACCCCAATTTGCAGAACATCCCGGTGCGCACCGAGGAAGGCCGGCGCATCCGCAAGGCTTTCATCCCCGAAGGGCCCGACTGGGTGCTGCTCAAGGCGGACTACTCCCAGATCGAGCTGCGGGTGCTGGCCCACATCTCCGGCGACCAGGTGCTCATCGACGCCTTCCGCCAAGGCCAGGACATCCACGTGCGCACCGCGTCGGAAGTGTTCGGCGTGCCGCCGGATCAGGTCACCGCCGAGATGCGCAGCGCGGCCAAGGCCATCAACTTCGGCATCGTCTACGGCATCAGCAGCTTTGGGCTGGCGCGCGGGACAGGCCTCAGCCAGCAGGACGCCCAGCGCTACATCGACGATTACTTCCACCGCTATCCCGGCGTCCGGCGCTATATTGACACGGTCATCGAAACCGCCCGGGAGCGGGGCTACGTCACGACCTTGTTCGGCCGCCGCCGCTACCTGCCCGACCTGCGCTCCCGCAATTGGGCCCGGCGCAGCTTCGCGGAGCGGACGGCCATGAACAGCCCCATCCAGGGGACGGCGGCGGACATCATCAAGCTGGCCATGGTGGAGGCCCACCGGCGCCTGCGGGCCGAAGGGCTCCGGGCGCGCCTTGTGCTGCAGGTCCACGACGAGCTGGTGCTGGAGGTGCCCAAAGAGGAGCTCCAGCGCACCGCCCGGGTCATCCACGACTCCATGGCCCACGTGGTGGAGCTGGCCGTGCCCCTAGTGGTGGACGTGGAGGCGGGGCCCAACTGGCTGGATACCGAGCCGGTGCCCATGGAGGCGGACGCCGGTGCCTGAGCTGCCGGAGGTGGAGACCGTCCGCCGACAGTTGCAGGCGGCGCTGCCGGGGCGCCGGATTGAGGGCGTGGACGTGCGGCTGGCCCGCGTCCTGCAGAACATCGCGCCGGACGCGCTCAAAGAACGCATTGTTGGCCGCCGCTTCACCGGGGTCGACCGGCGGGGGAAGTTCCTCATCTTGCACCTGGACGAGGGGGCGCGCCTCATCGTGCATCTGCGGATGACCGGGCGCTTGACCGTGTCCCGTGCGGCCGATCCCGAGTGGCCTTACACCCGGGTGGTCGTGCCCTTGGACGACGGCCGCCAGCTGCGCTTCAGCGACATGCGCACCTTCGGCACGTGGCATTACATCGGCGACGGGTACGGGGGCGAGCCGCCGGGGCTCGTCTCCATGGGCGTGGAGCCCCTGTCCGACGCCTTCACTCCGGACACGCTGGCGGCCGTCTTGGCCGGGCGGCGGGCGCCCATTAAGGCCGTGCTGCTCGATCAGCGCCGCATCGCCGGCATCGGCAACATCTACGCCGATGAAGCCCTGTTCCGGGCCGGGATCGCTCCGGGACGCCCCGCGGGCTCGCTGTCGGAGCAGGAGGTGGCCCGGCTGCACCATGCCATCCGGGCTGTGCTGCAGGCGTCGCTGGACCAGGGCGGCACCACGGTGCGGGATTACGTCAACGGGCGCGGCGCGCCGGGCGAGTTCCAGAAGTACTTGGACGTGTACGGGCGGGCCGGGCAGCCGTGCCGCCGGTGCGGCACGCCGCTGGTCAAGCGCAAAGTGGCGGGCCGCGGGACCCACGTGTGCCCTCAGTGCCAGCGGTAGGCGTTCAGAGCGGCGCGGCCGGCGGCAGATGCGCCGGCGCAACGGGCCCATCGCGGACCCGGCAGCCGCAGGGAGGAAGCGGCGGGTGGCGAAGGGACGGCGGGGCATCGTCATCGGGCTCACGGGCGGCATCGCCAGCGGCAAGTCCACCGTGGCCGCCATGTTCGCCGAGTTGGGCGCGGCGGTCGTCAGCGCGGACGAGATCGCCCGCGAGGTGGTGGAGCCGGGCGAGCCGGCGCTGGAAGAGATTCGCACCGTCTTTGGCCCGGAGGTGCTGCTGCCCGACGGGCGGCTGGACCGGCGCCGGCTGGGCGCCATCGTGTTTGCCGACCCCGAGCGGCGCCGGCGGCTGGAGGCCATCTTGCACCCGCGCATCCGGGCCCGCATGCGGGAGCGGATCGAAGCCGCCGCGGGCGCCGGCCGGCCGGTGGTGGCCGAGATCCCCCTCCTGTTCGAAAGCCCGCCCAGCCGCGCCCTGGTGGACGTCACCGTGGTGGTCTACGTGGACCGGGAGCAGCAGCTGGCGCGCCTTGTGGCCCGGGACGGCCTGAGCCCCGCCGAGGCTGAGGCTCGCCTCGCGGCGCAGCTTCCCCTGGAGGAGAAGGCCCGGTTGGCCGATTATGTGATCGACAACCGCGGAGGGCTGGAGCACACCCGCGCCCAGGTGCGCCGGGTGTGGGAGGAGTTGGTGCAGGGTGCGGACGGTGGCCCTGATCGCCCACGACAAAAAGAAAGCGGACATCGTTGAGTTCGCCCGCCGGCGCCGGGACGTGCTGGCCCGGTTTCGGTTGATTGCCACCGGCACGACGGGCAAAGTGATCGCGGAGGCGACAGGCCTCCACATCGAGCGGGTGCTGTCGGGCCCCTACGGGGGAGACCAGCAGATCGGCGCCCGGGTGGCGGCCGGGGAGGTGGACGCGGTGCTGTTCCTGCGGGACCCGCTCACCGCCCAGCCCCACGAGCCGGACATCACCGCCCTCCTGCGGGTGTGCGACGTCCACAATGTGCCGTTGGCCACCAACCTGGCGACCGCCGAGCTGATCATCGCCGCCCTCGGGGAAGCATAAGCATTCGCCAGGCTGGCAGCCCCGGGGAGGGTGCGCCCCGTTGTCCAAGCGTGCCGGCGCCGGCCGGCTCCTGTGGCTGGTGCTCTTGCTGGTGCTCGCAGCGGCGTTCATGGGGAAACCTGTGCTGCGCCGGCTGTTTCCCATTCCCTTCGCGCCCGAAATCGCCGCCGCGGCGGCCGAACACGGCGTGGATCCTTTCTTGATCGCGGCCCTCGTGCGGGTGGAGAGCCGCTTCGACCCGCACGCGGTGTCGCCGCGGGGCGCGCGCGGCCTCATGCAGGTCATGCCGGACACCGGCCAATGGATCGCGGCGCAGCTGGGCTGGGCGGGCTACGATTCCGACTGGCTGTTTGACCCGCAGACCAATCTGCGCATGGGCGCCTGGTACTTGCGGACGCTGCTGGACCAGTTCGGCGAGCCCGCCATCGCTCTCGCGGCGTACAACGCCGGGCGCGCGCGGGTGCAGGAGTGGCTGGCCCAGGGGCGGTGGAACGGGCAGGCGGACACGCTGGCGGACATCCCTTTCGCCGAAACCCGCAACCATGTCCAGCGGGTGCTCACCACGCTGCAGACGTATCGCTGGCTCTACGACGGCTCGTGGCGGCAGGTTTCGTCCACCGGGGATCGAATGTAGATCCGATTTTCGAAAGGGAGGGCCCGTCGTGGGCTGGGAACTGCGGACGTTGGCGGATGTCAAGGAATGGCGCGTGGACGGACGCGCCCGGTTTCACTCGGCGACCCACGAGGAGATCGCGGCGGGCGCCACCACTGACATTTACTTTATCAAGACGCTCCAGGTCCTGCGCCATCTGGGTCTTGAGGATAAGCCCGTGGTGGCGGAGATCTTCCCACGCCAAGCCGGCGTGCTGTGCGGGGTGGAGGAATGCTGCCACCTCCTCAAGGATACGGGCGTCCAGGTGTGGGCGCTGCCCGAAGGGGCGGAGTTCAGCCCCAAGGAGGTGGTGATGCGCATCGAGGGGCCCTACGGCCGCTTCGGCGTGTACGAAACCGCCCTGCTGGGGATGCTGGCCAGCGCCACCGGGTGGGCGACCGCGGCCCGGCGGGCCAAGCAAGCCGCGGGGGACAAGCCCGTCATCTGCTTTGGCGCGCGGCACGTGCACCCGGCCGTGGCGCCCGTCATGGAGCGGGCCGCGCTGGTGGGAGGCGCCGACGGCGCCGCGTGCGTGCTGGGCGCGAAGCTCATGGGCCGGGAGCCCGTGGGAACCATGCCCCATGCCATGTTCCTCATCATCGGGGACACGGTGGAGGGGGCGCTGGCCTACGACGCGGTCATGCCGCCCGATTCGCCCCGCACGGTGCTGGTGGACACCTTCAAGGATGAGGCGGAGGAGAGCCTGCGGGTAGCCGCCGCCCTCGGCGAGCGGCTGCAGGGGGTGCGGCTGGACACCCCGGGCGAGCGGGGCGGGGTGACCCCGGGGCTGGTGGCCGAGGTGCGGGCGCGCTTGGACCAGGCGGGTTACCGCCACGTGCAGATCTTGGTGTCCGGCGGCTTGAACCCGGAGCGCATCGCGGAACTGGCCGCCGCCGGGGCCGACGCGTTCGGCGTCGGCAGCTACATTTCCGGCGCCGCGCCCATCGACATGACCATGGACTTGAAAGAGGTGGACGGCCGCCCGGTGGCCAAACGGGGCCGCATTCCGGGGACCACCCCCAACCCGCGCCTGGTGCGGGTGCTCTAGCGGTGCCGGCGCCACGCCCGCGGATTCGCAAGGGCGGTGGCGGCAGGATTCGGCACCCCCGGGCGAGAAAGTCGTGTGATAACAGACGAAGGAGGTACAGGCGTGGCTCCCCTGCTGTCGGTCCGCAACCTAAAGACGTACTTCCAGACCGAAGACGGTCTTGTTCCCGCGGTGGACGGCATCAGTTTTGATCTCGAACGGGGCGCGACCTTAGGCATCGTGGGCGAGTCCGGCTGCGGCAAGAGCGTGACGTCGCTGTCCATCATGCGCCTCATCCCCACGCCTCCCGGACGCATCCTCGGCGGCGAGATCCTGTTTGAGGGAGAGGACCTGCTCAAGAAGTCCCAGGCCGAAATGCGCCGCATCCGGGGCAACGAGATCTCCATGATCTTTCAGGAACCGATGACGTCGCTGAATCCCGTGTTCACCATCGGCGACCAGATCATGGAGGCCATTATCCTTCATCAGAAGCTGGACAAGAAGGCGGCCCGGGAAAAGGCCATCGAAATGCTGCGGCTGGTCGGTATCCCCTCGCCCGAGAAGCGCGTGGACGAGTACCCGCACCAGCTGAGCGGCGGCATGCGCCAGCGGGTCATGATCGCCATGGCGCACTCGTGCAATCCAAAGCTGCTCATCGCCGACGAGCCCACCACGGCGCTGGACGTGACCATCCAGGCGCAGATCCTTGACCTCATGCGCAAACTCCGGGACGAGCTGGGGACGGCCATTATCCTCATCACCCACGACCTGGGTGTCATCGCGGAGATGGTGGATGAGGTCATCGTCATGTACGCCGGCAAGATCGTGGAGCGGACCGATGTGCGCTCCCTGTTCCGCAACCCCAAGCACCCCTACACCGAAGGGCTGTTGGGTTCGCTGCCGAAGCTGCACGGGGAGCAGGAGCGGCTGCAGACCATCGAGGGCGTGGTGCCGAGCCCCTTCAACATGCCCAAGGGCTGCCGGTTCCACCCTCGCTGCCGCTACGCCAAGCCCATCTGCCAACTGGAGGAACCGCCTCTCATCGACGTGGGCGGGGGGCATCTGGCCGCGTGCCACAAGAATACCGATTATCAGGTCGTGCGGGAGAAGGTGAGCTAGCGTGGCGGAAGCCAAGGCGCCGCTTTTGGAAGTCAAGAACCTGGTCAAGCACTTCCCCATCACCAAAGGGATCATCTTCTCCCGGCAGGTCGGGGCCGTCAAGGCCGTGGACAACATCAGCTTTCACATCAACCCCGGCGAGACGCTGGGGCTGGTCGGCGAAAGCGGCTGCGGCAAGTCCACGACCGGACGGCTGATCCTGCGGCTCATCGAGCCCACGTCGGGCGAGGTGCGCTTTGCGGGCCGCGACATCCTGAAGCTGTCCCGAGAAGAGATGCGCGAGCTGCGCAAGGAGATGCAGATCATCTTCCAGGATCCGTACGCGTCTTTGAATCCCCGCATGACCGTGGGAGATATCATCGGGGAGCCGTTGCTCATCCACGGCCTGGCCAAGGGCCGGGAGCGGGAGAAGCGGGTGCAGGAGCTCCTGGAAGTGGTGGGCTTGAGCGCGTACCACGCCCGGCGTTATCCCCACGAGTTCAGCGGCGGCCAGCGGCAGCGCATCGGCATCGCCCGAGCGCTCGCGGTCAACCCGAAACTGATTGTGTGCGACGAGCCGGTTTCGGCGCTGGACGTATCCATCCAGGCGCAGGTGATCAACCTGCTCAAGGACTTGCAGAAAGAGTTCGGGCTCACGTACCTGTTCATCGCCCACGACCTGGCCGTGGTGGAGCACATTAGCGACCGGGTGGCCGTCATGTACTTGGGCAAGATCGTGGAGCTGGCCGACAAGCGGGAGCTGTACAGGAACCCGTTGCATCCTTACACGCAGGCGCTGTTCTCGGCCATCCCCATCCCGGATCCGGACGTGAAGCGGGAGCGGATCATTCTGCAGGGCGACGTGCCAAGCCCCATCAATCCGCCCAGCGGCTGCCGGTTCCACACCCGGTGTCCCTTCGCCCAGGAGGTCTGCCGCCAGCAGGAGCCGCAGTTCGTCGACGTGGGCGGCGGACATCATGTGGCGTGCCACTTCGCCACGCCCGAATACATCGCCAAGGGCGAGAACCCGACGGCCGAGAAGGCCGTGCGCCTGATGAACACCAGGCGTTCCACGGCGGCGTGACGTCTGTTGAACGGCGGCGTGACGTCTTCCGCCCGGAGAACCGCTCGCCCGAAACGGCATTGACAGCCAATCGGTGACTGCAGAGGCGCCCTGTGGCGCCTCTCTTCGTTTCGACGCAGGGTGGGACCGATGCCAGCGCGGGAGCCGGCCATCGGTCCCACCCCGCATCTTTGCCCACCTGTGTATGGTGCCCGACGACCGCGGGCGCGCGGTCGCCGTCACGCTGATGGCGCTGCGGCGGCGGGTACGCCGAACACGCGGGCCGCGTTCTTGTAGTAAATCCACGGCAGCACGTCCTCGGGCAGGTTGATGCCCCGCAGCACCGGCGGGCCGTCGGAGTCGGGGTCTTCGATGGGCAGCGGGCAGACGGTGTCGGTTTCCCAGAAGAGCAAGTGGATCCAGTAGCGGGACGTATAGCGGAACGGCTCCGGGTTTTGGATGGCCACCTGGTCGGTGCCAAAGAGGATGCGCTCCTTGTACCGCTGGAAAAAGTCCCGGGCCGCCGCCGGCTGCTTGCCCAGTTCCCGCACGATCCACTTGGTGGCCGACGTGTCCAGGTACAGGTTGGGATAGCGGTCCAACAGGTCGGCCAGGTGGTCCAGATGCTCGGGATCGCCGCCCATGTGGGCCGCGATGAACGGGATGCGGGGGTGCTTGGCTAGGCGGTACTCCAACTGCGGGTATTGGTCGGCCTTGGTGCCGTAGAGCTTCACGTCGGTGTACACGCGCTGAAACCACACGTCGGGATCCGACACGTGGGTGAGCACCCCGAGGCCCTGGGCTTCGATCTCCGCGAACACGGGGTCGAGGATGGGATCGTCCATGCGCTTGCCGGTGCGGCCCACAAAGCGCGGGGCGAACCACATCTTGATGATGCGGGCGCCGTGGGCCGCGGCGCGCCGCACCAGCTCCACATTGCGGGCCGCGAACTTGTCCGGGTCGCCGATGTGCTCCACTTCCAGGCGCGGGATCATCTCGGTTTCCGGGTACTGCTGCCTGAGTTTGAGCGCCTCATCGAGGGTCGTGATGGCCGCGAGGCGCGTGATGCCGTACAGGCGGGCCGCTTCAAACAGCGGCGCCGCCGCCGGGTTTCCGGGAGCATGGGCGTGGATGTCCACGATGGGGCACGAGACCTTGCGCCGGGGCGGACGGGCGAAGCCCTCGGCCCGAGCTTGTTCGACCAATTCTCCGTTCACGCGAAGGATCGCCTCCTGCCCCCACTGATTCGCACCCCGCCGCCCGAATCCTTGCCGCCGCGGGATCGCGGTCGCCGGGAACCTCGCCGTTCGGGGATCGTGCCCGCCCGAATCGCCTTGCCGTCGGGGAAGCGTGTGCTAGAATGGTCTTGACTTGCCAGAACGTGCATGAGGAGGGAAACAATGGAAGTCGCGAAGCTCGGGAGCTCCGGCATCGAGGTGACGCGGGTGGCGCTGGGCACGTGGGCCATCGGCGGCTGGCTGTGGGGCGGCACCGATGTGGAGCAGTCGGTGCGGGCCATCCACGCTGCGCTGGACACAGGTATCACGACGGTGGACACGGCGCCCGTCTACGGCTTTGGGCTGTCGGAGGAGATCCTGGCCGAGGCCCTGGCGCGGCGGCAGATCCCCCGGGAGCGGGTCGTCATCGCGACCAAGTTCGGCATGGAGTGGGACGACAAGGAGAATGTCTGGCGCAACGCCAAGCCGGAGCGGGTGCGCAAGGAGCTGGACGACAGCCTGCGGCGGCTGCGCACCGACTACATCGACCTCTACCAGATCCACTGGCCCGATCCGGAAACCCCCATCGCGGAAACCGCCCAGGTCGTGAAGGAGCTGTACGAAGCCGGCAAGATCCGGGCCATCGGCGTCTGCAACTATTCGGTGGAGCAGCTGGAGGAGTGGCGGAAGGTGGCGCCGCTGCACTCGGTGCAGCCCCGCTACAACCTGCTGGAACGGAAGATCGAGGCCGACGTGCTGCCCTACTGCCGTGAGCACGGGCTGGCGGTGCTGGCCTACAGCCCTCTGGCCCGGGGCCTGCTCACGGGCAAGTTTACGGAGAACCCCACCTTCAAGCCGGGCGACAACCGGGCGACGGACCCGCGCTTCACCGGCGAGGCGTACAAGCGCCACCTGCGCATCGTGGAGAAACTCAAGGTAATGGCCGCGGAAAAGGGCAAGACCGTAGCACAGTTGGCGGTGCGCTGGGTGCTGGACCAGCCCGGGGTGACGGTGGCCCTGTGGGGCGCGCGGACCCCGGAGCAAATCCGTGAAGCGGCCGGCGTGAGCGGGTGGCGCCTGTCTGAGGCGGACCTGGCCCGCATCGAGGCCATCCTGCAGGAAGCCGCCGAAGAGACCGCTCAGGAAGGAAGC
>DATCKT010000087.1:0-1535 GCA_036562195.1 Limnochordales bacterium | reverse complement strand
GTTCCCAACTGCGTCCCAGACGGCGTGGGCCTCTGAGGGCGAGCCGCCGGGTGCGGCGGCGTCTTTGCGTCCTTACTTGGCTTGCCCGGTGCCGTCTTTCCAGGCAAACATCTCGCGCACCCGCTGGCGGCACTCCTCGATATCCGCGGCGACGCGCGACTCACTCCACCCGAGCATCTGGCCCATAGCCTGACCAAGGGCTTCCAGGTGGCGCTGGCCGTTGTCCTGGCTGAAGAGCAGGAGACTCGTGCGGCGGGCCACCACGTCCTCTAGGCGCACGGCCATCTCGTGCTCCACCGCCTGGCGCAGTTGCATCAGTCGCCAGGCCAGCAGCGGATCGCCGCCGTTGAGGGCGCCGTCGGCTTTGAGCTGCGCCCACATGGGGGCAAAGCGGCGGCCGTAGCGCTGCGCCACGCGGACCACTTCCGCCTCCGGCTCGCCGGTGGCCTTGGCGATGGCGGCGATGGTGTCATTGGCGACCGGTTCCGTTGTCGCACCGGGAAGCGGATCGTCGCTGGGGGCCGTCCCTTGCGCCCGCTTGGTGGCGGGGAAGAGGTAATCCACGATGTGGCTGGCCATGGCCCTGAAGGCTGTCAACTTGCCGCCGGCGATGGTGACGAGACCCGAGGCGCTGGGGAATAGCTCATAGCCCCGGGAGACGGCACTGGGGTGGGCCGCTTGGCTGCGCACCAGCGGCCGCAGGCCCGCCCAGGTGCTGACCACGTCGTCAAAGCCGAGCTTTTGCCCGGGGAAGTTCTTGTCGGCAGCGTTGAGGATGTACTCCACGTCCTCACGCTCGACCCGCACGTCTTCGGGCCTGCCGGAGTAGTCGGTGTCCGTCGTGCCCAGGTAAGTGAAGGCGCCGCTGGGGATGGCGAACATGATGCGCCCATCCGTGCCCCGCATGGTGACGGCGTTGGTCAGGGGCAGCCGCTCCCGCCGGACGGTGATGTGCACGCCCTTGGTCAGGCGCAACAGCGGGGGCGCCGACGGATCGTCCATCCGCCTGACGGTGTCGGCCCAGGGGCCGCACGCGCTGAGTACCCGCTTGGCCCGGATGGGGAAACGCTGGCCGGTCAGGGCGTCCTCCACCTCCACCGCCTCGAGCTTCCCGCTCGCGTCGTGGCGGAGGGCGGTGACGACGGCGTAGTTGGCCGCCACGGCGCCCCACTGGACGGCGGACTGCAGCACCTCGATGGTGAGCCGAGCGTCGTCGGTCGCGCAGTCCTGGTAGATGCCCGCGCCCACAAGCCCATCCTGCTTGAGCAGCGGCTCCCACTGCATGACGGCTTTGCCCTTCGCCATGCGGTGGGGAATCTGCGTGCCCTTGCCGCTGAACCAGTCGTACATCATCAAGCCGATCTTGAGCATCCACAACGGATCCGGGTCGCCCTTGTAGACGGGAAACACGAAGGGCAACGGGTGCACCAGGTGCGGCGCCATGTTCAGGAGCTTCTGCCGCTCGATCACCGCTTCGCGGACGAGCCCGAACTCAAAGTTGCGCAGGTAGCGCAGGCCGCCGTGGATGAGCTTGG